>JAHJOQ010000029.1 GCA_018820315.1 Candidatus Zixiibacteriota bacterium
AATTTCTTCTCTTCCTTGGTTGCCTTCTCGAGCGTCTCACGACATTCCTCTGAATGCAGGGATGCAGATGCTACTCTGCCGCTCTGATGACCTATCAAAAAGTCGATTTGCTTGATGTAATCGTGGGTCCTCCTGAGGATCGCGGGGATCACTCTCTTGATACGGGAATCCCGTTCGCGGAGGCGCCGTAGCCTCGCCTCTTCCTCAAGTTTCTCGAGTACTCGCTGCTCCTGAAGTTCTTCCAGCTTAGCCTGCGCGAAGTCCCGCTGTGCCTGCCTTTTGCTGTCCTCTCGAAGCTTCTTGATTTTTTCCAGCCTGAACTGAAATTTCTTCACGGTCTATTATCTCTCTTAGTATGTCTATATCTTTTTCCAGATCACCCCGCTCCGACATTTCCTGTCTGAGGAGTGCATTCAAATCGTCATGCTTCACGATGGCTTCATCTGTCAGCTTATGGGATCCCTTTACATATGCTCCGATCGAAATGAGGTCCTCGGATTCGGCATAGGCGGCTATCAATTCTCTTGCCCGGCCCGCAATACGCCTATGTTCGACGTCTGTTACATCGGGCATTACACGCGAAATCGAATCCAGGATATCTACTGCTGGATAGTGATTTCTGTTCGCGAGCTTCCGCGACAAGGCGACATGACCGTCAAGAATGGATCTCACCGAATCTGACACAGGCTCGTTGAAATCGTCGCCTTCGACGAGCACAGTGTAGAGTCCAGTGACGCTTCCCTTCTCTGTCAATCCCGGACGTTCCAGGAATTTCGGAAGGAATGCGAAAACCGACGGAGTGAATCCTTTAGTTGCAGGCGGTTCACCAACCGCCAGGCCTATCTCTCTTAGAGCAAGCGCGATCCTCGTCACCGAGTCGATCATAAGAATCACATTCTTACCCTGCTCTCTGAAGTGCTCTGCTATTGTTGTCGCAACGAGGGCTCCTTTTACCTTTATCAGCGCTGGTTGATCTGACGTCACACTGACTACTACTGAGCGGCTGAGTCCATCTTCGCCGAGATCCCGTTCCAGAAAGTCTCTGACTTCGCGTCCCCGTTCGCCTATCAGGCCGATGACATTTACATCCGCTCTCGAGTGTCTTGCTATCATGCCCAGCATCACGCTTTTACCGACACCAGATCCGGCGAAGATACCAAGTCTTTGTCCCAGACCGCAGGTAGCGAAAGTATCGATCGCCTTCACACCGGTTAGCATGGGCGCGTTTATTCTTTTGCGCTTGAGAGGATGGGGAGGATCAGCGTATATCTGGCGGCTGATATCCGACTTAATCGCGCCCTTCCCGTCAATAGGCTCTCCGAGCCCTCCCAGTACACGTCCCAGCAAGTCATTGCCGACACCGACACTCAGCGTTTCTCCAGTAGCCTCCACAACTGATCCGGGATTGATACCCCGCATCTCCCCCAGCGGCATAAGCATGACCTGACGGTCCTTGAAGCCTACCACCTCGGCAAGAATCGGACGTCCCCCCTCATTCGGATGTATTCTGCACAGTTCACCGATTGAGGTCGATGGTCCTGTCGAGGAGATTACGAGTCCAATTACCTGAGTGACCTTTCCTTGCTGCCTGAGCGTCGTGCAGTCTCGGAGGGCGTCTTTATACTTGTCAAATGAGGACGTCATCACTCTGACGCTTCGCTGGAGTTAGCTTTTTTGAGAGCGGTTTCTATATTCTGTAGTTCGGTCTCTATTCTGGCATCCACATTCCCCGATTCTGTCTCGACTATGCATCCGCCAGAGCCGACACGTCGATCGGGCACAATATCTATCTTCTCAATTCTGTCGTCGAGATCATAGAGACTGTCAAGACTCTCCCTGACGAGTGATTCCTGTTCGGGAGCCACCTTAAGTGTCAAGACACTTCGATCACGAAGGAGCTCGACCGCTTTCCTGACGGAGTGAATAATGATCTCCTTTGAACCTTCGAGTTCGCTCGAAATGATCTTGCGAGCAATTGCAACTGCAAGATCAACGAGTTCGACTTCAGATTCCCGATATATCGCCAGCCGCTGGCTCTCGACATCGTGAATGAGACGGTTGAATTGCGCAGTTGCAGCATGAGACTCGGATCTTCCTTTGCCGTAGCCCATCTGTTGCCCGTCGGCGTACCCGTCTTTGTAGCACTGCTCTTTCTCAGCTTGAGCGTTTGCAGCCAGCCGATTGTATTCAGCTTCCGTGACATACCTGACTTCGGGTTCCTCTGAGAGCAGCTCGCCTATAGTGAACTTCTCCGAAGAAAGCCTGACATCACGGAGAAGCTTAGACAACGATATCTTCCTTTCCGCCTCTGCCAGAAATGACAATTTGTCCTTCCTCTTCGAGTCTGCGGATGCTTTCTACAATCTTCTGCTGTGCTGCCTCGACATCGGAGAGTCTCATCGGCCCCATGTACTCCATCTCTTCCTTGATCATCACAGAGACGCGTTCCGAGACGTTCGTGTATATCTTACTCTTAACCTCTTCTGATGCAGCCTTCAAAGCGATTGACAAATCCTTAGTCTCGACCTCTTTGAGCAATCGCTGAACAGATCGGTCATCAAGGAGGATTATGTCGTCAAACACAAACATCATATTCTTGATATCGGCGGCAAGTTCAGCGTTTTCGGCTTCAAGGGTCTGGAGTATGTTCTTCTCTGCGGATGTCTCTACAAGATTCAGAATGTCGGCAATTGCTTTTGCTCCCCCAGACACCGAAAGATCGCGTACTGCATTTGTTGCAAAGTGCGCTTCGAGAGTGCTCTCTATCTGCTTCAACACCTCCGGCGATATTTTCTCCATGGTCGCAATTCTAATGGCGACCTCCGACTGCAGCTCAGGAGGCAGTTCCGATAGAATAGCCGCCGCTTGTGGCGGTGTAACCTGCGTTAATATCAACGATATCGTTTGAGGGTGTTCATTCTGAATGAACTGAACCAACTGTTTCGCATCGATATTCTTGAGTAGATTAAAGCCTGAGGTGATTAAAGAGCTTTCCAGCTTGTTCATGAGAGCCATCGCCCTGTTCTTGCCGACCGCCTTCTCCAGCACGTCTCTGGCATAGTCAATGCCACCTTGTGAGATATACTGTCTTGCCATGAAAATGTCATGACACTCCTGAATCACCATATCTTCAATATCGGATGGGACATCTCTCATGTTGGCGATCTCAATAGTGATTTTCTCGAGATCAGTGTCACCCAGGTCCTTGAGCACTTGAGCCGAGACGTCAGTACCGAACGCGATAAGCGCAATAGCAGCCTTCTGCGTATTTGTCAAATCTTCGTATTTTTCAGGCATAGCTCTAATCTGTCATTATCGTACGTATCACTTTTGCGATCTCATCCGGACGATCTTCCGCCGTTTTTTTCATCTGATCCACTAGACGCATTTTTTGTGGCTGCACAGACACCGGCGACTCCTGTTGTGGAGTCATAGGGTTGATTTTCGGCATCGGCGGTACATATTGCACAAATGCCGCGAACAATTTCTTGATTTTCTTCTTTCCATAGAAGAATAGAAATACTGCAGCCAGCAGCATCAGTACTTTCTTTCCCACATCCATGTAGAAACTTCGTGTAGAAATGTCATCAAGCGATTTCTGATCGTCCACAAGTGAGCGGCTGTCAAACTGCATACTCACAACTTCTATCTTATCATTTCTCGTCTCATCGTATCCAACGGCGTTCTTGACGAGCGCCGTGAGCCTGTTCATTTCTTCATCATCTCTGGGTTTGTATTCGACAACTCCTGCACCATCTTCTCCCTGGACTGTCTCATAGTGCCCGTCTACGAGTACAGCAACGGTCAGCTTCTCGATATTGCCGACCGAATTGACAACTCGCTGAACCGTTCGGTTCACTTCGTAATTTGTGATGGAATTCTCAACGGTACTGCTGGTATTTGTGGATGTGGAATCCAGTGTGTTCGACGACGCGTCGCTGTTGCTTTCTTCCGTTCTCTCTTCGCTGCGCACGGCCAGATTGTCAGGATCGTATTGCTCCAATGTTGTTTCTGACTGATTGAAGTTGAGGGACGCTGTCACTCTCACTATAGATTTACCGTTTCCAACAGAATTATCCAGAAGGGTCTGCGCTTTGTTTTCGAGGTATTTTTCGACATTCTTGCGTAGTTCGAGCTGAGTACCGGAGAGCGACGCAAGCTCATCTGTGCCTGTCGTCTGCGTCAGCAGGTTTCCGTTGTAATCGATTATCGATATGTTGTCGGGGCTCATCCCCTCTACTGATGCGGCTATGAGATGCGTGATACCGCGTATCTGTCTCGGAGTGACGGTGCTGCCTGTAGATAGTTTCAGCAGTACCGAGGCAGTTGGAGGCCGCTTGTCTTCCTCAAAAAGATGATCCTCAGGAATTACAACATGCACGCGAGCAGCATCTACATTGCCCAATGCCATGACAGATCTTGCAAGCTCACCCTCAAGCGCACGCCGGAAGTTGATTTTCTGCAGGAATTCGGTCATTCCGAGATTGGTCTGATCAAAAATGGAATATCCCACAGTACCCGACTTGGGAAGCCCGAGAGCGGCCAACCGCATCCGTGCACTGTAAACATCGCCCGACGGAACCTTCACGGTATTACCGCCTTCAGCTATCTCGTGCTTGATACTTAACTCATCCAGACGGTCGATAACTTCAGCCACCGACTCTGAATCGAGGTCGGAGTAGAGAGTTACATACGTGACGCTCTTGAATACCCCGAAGAGAAAGAGCGCGGCTACCATAACGCCTGCAGCTACCGAAACCATCAGGACCATCTGCGACCCTGTCATAGATCGAATGATAGATGAAAAATGATCGTAGTAATGCTTCATGAATTCCATGATATCAATCTACCTAGGCTGGGGTTCGTATAATCTCTTTGTAAGATTCAACCAACTTATTGCGAATTTCCATCAAAAGCTCGAAACCTATGGAGGCTTCCTCAGACGCCAGCATAACCTGATGGACATCTGAGATCTCACCGGTCAGGAACTTATGTTCCACATCTGCTGCCTTGTGCTGTAAATCATTGACATCATTCACGAACGACTTCAGCACGCTCTTGAATGACTCATTCTCAGACGGTTTGACATCATCGGTACGCCTCGGAACAGGTAAACCGCTGATCTGAGATGCTATGTCAAGTTTAACAGGATTCATACTCTAATGTCCAGTAATCTCCCGCGTTGACTGCTGACGCGCGAATCGGAGTCAGCCTTGCGAGTGGTCGTTGTGCTAAATTTGTCAGAAAGAAACTGCTTCTCCGCCTTAGACAGCATGCTGAGGAAATCCGATCCTGTGATCTCCACTGAGGCTTTGCCTCTGCTCGCCCTGCCAACACTCTTTCCGGAATTTCCTTGCTGTTGAGCAGCTACTCTGCCGGGATCAGGGATATTTCTGTATGCCTGAATTAGATTCGGATTTATCTTCATTCAAATCCTCCTATATTCCCATTGCTTCGGAGACCATTTCCTTGGTTGCACTGACTGCCGTTACATTGGCCTCGAATGCCCGTGATGCGACCATCATGTTGACCATCTCCGTTACGAGATTGATATCCGGCATCGCTACGTAGCCATCTCCATCGGCGTCAGGATGAGTCGGATCGTAGACCATATTGATCTCAGGACGACGGTTCGTAATGACTCTGCCCTTCGCTTCTGAGACTTCCACGTTCTGCGTACTGAATCTCCTGACACTGGGTTTGTGCTTGTCATGAGTCTGAGCAAGATTGAGCCTTGCTCTCTTGAATTCTCCGGAGAAGTTCATCGACTGATCATCAGCCTCGATCTGCACGTTCTTGCGGCGGTATGGTCCCCCCTCAGGAGTACGAGTCGTCTCCGCGTTGGCTATATTTTCTGCGGTAGCGTTCAGCTTCAGCCGCTGGACAGCCATGCCGGAACCTGATATCTTGAGTGCAGAGAAGAATTCGCTCATTTTGTATCTCCAGACCTTATTAGAGTGGACGTCCTCTGATGGCCGATTTCAAAGCTTTGAATTTGTTGCCTGCGAGTTTGGCTGCCAGTTCGTAGACAAGCTGATTCTGAGCCAGATCGCCCATTTCGCGATCGATATCGACAGAGTTGACACCATTAGATTCATCAGTCTCCTCAGCAACCTTTACTTTCGGTGGAGATGCCTTCGATGACCTCAGCGGAATGTGCCCCGGGTGAGTCGTGGTGACTTTCATATGCTCCGGTTTGAGCGCCTTGCGAAGCTCAGCATCAAAATCGATAGATTTTGATTTGTAGCCTGGCGTGGTGACATTCGCAACGTTCGATGCTATCAACTTATGTCTTAAGGAAGATAGATCAAGCATGCGCTTGAGCACCGGGATCGAAGTTTTCTGAATAATCGCTTTGTTAATTATGTTGCTCATGCTAATTCTCCGGCAAATACAATTGCAAGTGTGGTGCCAATGTGCAGATACAGCGCAGAGCATTCGTAACGTATGGTACGACAGCACATTACAGCAGGGTGCGCCGCATGGTCGCACAAGCGAATCCAGACTGGAGCGGAATAATTTTCCTACCGGGGGGAAATATATAGAACGAAAAAGGCGGTCAGTGACCGCCTTCAAATCGCCAGTTAACAGCGCTGATTTGTCAGGAATCAGCCTTCTTGTCGGAACCCTCTGGCTCATCGCCAGAAGAAGGTTCCTCACTCTGAACTTCAGACTCCGTCGATGCCGGCTCAGCTTCCACAGTCTCTGCTGTCTCAGCCTTTGCCTTCTTCGCGGAAGGAGCAGCTTTCTTGGTGGCTTTCGCCTTCTTGCTCTTGCCCTTCTTAGCTGTTTCATCATCATCGACGTGAGAGGCGGAAATAAGTTCGATCAAAACCAGTTCCGCGCCATCACCCTGCCGAACTCCGATTCTCATGATCCTGGAGTATCCCGAATTTCTGTCCATCATTTCGGGGGCGATTTCATCGAAGAGCTTCTTGAGGAGTTCTTTGCTCTTGATTGTCTTGGCTGCGAGTCGTCGGGCGCTGACGGTATTCTCTTTGGCCGTGCTGACCAGTTTGTCGATCACCGGCTTGAGAGCCTTCGCCTTTGACTCAGTCGTTTTGATCCTTCTGTGTGTAATCAAAGCTTGAGCCAGATTCGATATCAGGGCTTCTCGATGAGCTTTTGGCCGTTCCAGCTTATGAATCTTCTTCCCATGTCGCATTATCGACTAATCCTTCTTTCTTGATTCGAGATACTTCTCGACATCCATTCCAAACGAAAGCCCGAGCTCATCCAGAATAGCATTAAGTTCATTGAGCGACTTCCGTCCGAAATTCCTGTACTTCAGCATCTCGGATTCAGTCCGGCGCACGAGATCGCCCAGGATCTGGATATTGGCGGCCCTGAGGCAGTTCGACGATCTGACAGAAAGCTCGAGTTCGTCGACACGCGTTTGGAGAAGCTGCCTGATTCGCAGAGTTTCCTCATCCTCTTCTTGTTCTTCTTCGACTTCAATCTCTTCCTCGGTGTGGATGAAGAACTGAAGATGATCTTTGAGCAGTTTTGCAGCATAACCGAGAGCATCCTCAGGTGTAACCACTCCATTGGTGGATACTTCCATCGTAAGGCGATCATAATCCGTTCTCTGCCCTACTCGTGTATTCTCAACAACGTAGTTCACCTTGACGACCGGTGAGAAAAGAGAATCGACAAATATCGTCCCTGTCGGAGCATCGGGGCGTTTATTCTGCTCCGAAAGCACATAACTCCGGCCGGTGTCGATGTCGAGTTCAAGTCTCAGCTTGGTGTCGTCGGTTAACTCAACAAGATGTTGATCTTTGTTTATGATCTCGATTTCAGGAGGACACTGCAGGTCCTTTGCGGAATACTTGCCCTTGCCGTCGCATTCCAGCGTGATCGTCTTCATCTCATCCGAATCCATGCTCACCCAGAGCTTCTTCACATTGAGGACTATGTCAGTAACATCCTCGTAGACTCCGGGGATACTGGAGAATTCATGCTGAATTCCCTCGATTCGCATCGAGACAACAGCCGACCCTTGCAGCGAGGAGAGCAGGATCCGTCTCAGAGCGTTGCCAATGGTGTTTCCAAAGCCGCGCTCCAACGGCTCCATCACGTATCTACCGAAAAACAGCGGGGTATCAACCTCGTCCCTGGCGACCTCTCTCGGCATCTGAAGATTTTTCCATTTCATGAATACAGCCTCCCTATCCTACTTGGAGTAGAGCTCCACAATGAGCTGTTCTGAAACGACGACTGGAATGTCGGCACGTTTCGGGACTTCAAGCAATTCACCCTCGAGTGCGGCCTTGTTGAGACGCAGCCATGGAATATCCACTGAGCGGTCTGAATCTCTCAGAGCAGAATGGATTAGATCGAGATTCTTGCTCTTCTCGCGGACCTTGACAATGTCTCCTGGACGCAATGTGAAGGACGGGATATCGACGATTCGGTCATTAACCGTAAAATGACGGTGACTGACCAACTGCCTTGCCGAGTTTCGCGACGGTGCGAAACCGAGCCGATAGACGAAGTTATCCAAACGTCTCTCGAGAAAAGAAAGCAGGTTTTCACCCGTGATTCCTTTCGCCCGGGCTGCCTTGACATAGTAGTTGTGGAACTGCTTCTCCAGGATGCCATAGATCCTACGGACTTTCTGCTTTTCGCGCAATTGGATTCCATACCCGGAGACTTTTCGTCTCATGTTCTGCCCATGCTGTCCCGGTGGATAGCCCCTGCGCTCATAGGAACATTTCTCAGTACTGCACCGGCTTCCCTTCAGAAAGAGCTTCTCTCCTTCACGCCTGCACAGTTTGCAAACTGCATTTGTATATCTTGCCATTTATGATCTCCTATACGCGCCTGCGCTTGGGTGGACGACAGCCGTTGTGCGGAATCGGAGTAACATCCTTGATGAACGTTATGTCCAGGCCGGAAGCCTGCAGAGAGCGAATAGCGGCCTCTCTGCCCGATCCGGGACCCTTCACCCATACTTCGACTTTCCTTACGCCGAGATCCATGGCTTCCTTCGCAGTCGTATTGGCCGCCAATTGAGCGGCAAATGGTGTGCTCTTCTTGGAGCCCTTGAAACCGGCTTTGCCCGCGGACGACCAAGAAAGAACCTTCCCGGTTGTGTCGGTAATGCAGACAATCGTATTATTGAATGTCGCCTGAATATGAGCCACACCGACTGCCTCGGCGCGCTTTGGTTTCTTCTTCAGACGTTTGCGTTTTGGATCTGCCACTTAATCTCCCGTTATTATAAGCAAAGAATATTCTACTACTTGATTGCGGGGGCTTTCTTCTTTCCACCCACAGTCTTCTTAGGACCCTTACGTGTGCGTGCGTTGGTTTTCGTACGCTGGCCTCTCATCGGAAGACCCCTGCGGTGACGTAAACCTCTGTACGATCCGATATCGATGAGACGCTTGATGTTCATAGCGATCTCACTTCTCAGGGCACCCTCGACCTTGTGTTCGGTCTCTATCACACCGCGCAGCCTGTTGACATCTTCGTCGGTCAGCGAATGTACGCGCAAATCAGGGCTGAGACGGGTCGCCTTCAAAATGCTCTTTGCGGAAGCCGGGCCGATACCGTAAATGTAGGTCAGCGCGACTTCGATCCGTTTCTCTCTCGGCAGATCGACGCCTGCAATGCGAGCCACGATACCTCCTTAACCCTGCCTCTGTTTGTGGCGCGGGTTCTTGCAGATCACCCTAACGACTCCGCGTCTGCGGATGATCTTGCAGTGTTCACAACGTTTCTTCACTGATGAGCGAACTTTCATATTAACCTCTCACCTACTTATAGCGATAAGTGATTCTTCCTCGATTTAGATCGTAAGGTGAAAGCTCTACGGTCACTCTGTCACCTGGAAGGATCTTGATATAGTGCATTCTCATTTTCCCCGATATGTGCGCAAGAACCTTATGGCCGTTTTCGAGTTCAACCTTGAACATCGCATTCGGCAGAGGTTCGATTACCTTGCCTTCAACCTGAATTGTTTCCTGTTTTGCCATGTCTACTCTGTCAGAACCTCCGGTTCGGCCTCTGTTACGGCAATCGTGTGCTCAAAATGAGCCGACAACGAACCGTCTGCAGTGACAATTGTCCATCCATCCGGCTTGGTCTTGACGTTGTAACCTCCTGCATTGACCATCGGCTCAATCGCAAGTACCATTCCGGCTTTGAGCAGGACGCCCGTGCCGGGAGACCCGTAATTGGGAATTTGAGGTTCCTCGTGCATTGCGCGTCCGATCCCGTGTCCAACGAGATCCCTCACAACGCTGAAACCTGCGCCTTCCGCTCTCACCTGCACTGCGTTCGATATGTCTCCAAGCCTGTTACCTGCGCGAGCCTTCGCAATCCCATCTCTCAGCGACTGAGAAGTCACGTCGAGGAGCCTGCGAGACTCTTCGGGAATGTCACCTACAGCAAACGTTCTTGCTGAATCACCATTGAAACCGTCGATTAAGCTGCCAATATCGACCGACACTATCTGTCCCTTTCTGATCACTCGCTTCCGCGATGGAATCCCGTGAACAACTTCGTCATCGATAGACACACAAATCGACTTCGGGTAATCCTGGTAACCGAGAAATGCCGGCACCGCTCCCTTCGAACGGATGAAACCGTCAGCTATCTCGTCAAGTTCCCCTGTAGTGATTCCCGGCCTTATCTGTTCTCCTATCAAGTCTAGCGCTCTGGCGACAATTTGGGCCGCAACGCGCATTTTCTCAATCTCTGCCTCTGTCTTCAGCTCTATCATTCCTAGCCGTTTGCAGAATCCACAAGTGATGCGAGGTCCGCGAATATCTCATCAATCGCGCGTTCGCCGTCAACACTCTTAAGCACACTTTGCTTCTTATAGTAATTCTGCAGCGGTTCAGTCTGCTCCTTGTAAACTTTCAGTCGATTTATCACAACTTCTTTCGAATCATCCTTGCGCTTGGCCAAGTCGACATTGCACTTGTCGCAGATGCCCTCTTTCCTGGGGAGCTTGTTCGGATAGTTGTACGTCGCCTGACAAGACGGACAGAAGTATCTCCCGGAAAGCCGGTTAACAACCTCTCCATCCGACACTGCCAAGTCGAGCACCATGTCGATTTTGGACTTGATGCTTCCGAGCATCCCATCAAGCCCTTCGGCCTGTGGGATTGTCCGGGGAAATCCGTCAAAAAGGAAATTCGATCTATCGCTTTCAAGGCGCTCCTTGATCAATCCCAGAATCAGGTTATCAGGTACGAGATCACCCGCATCCATATAGGTCTTAGCCTTAAGGCCAAGTTCTGTCCCATCCTTAACTGCCTTGCGAAGAATATCACCGGTTGATAGGTGGACCATGTCCTTGGAACTTGCGAGCTTCGCAGCCTGCGTACCTTTTCCAGAGCCCGGAGGACCCAGCATAATGACCAACATTACATCGACCTCCCCCTGATGCGACCCTTCTTCATGAATCCATCATAATGGCGCATAATAAGATGCGATTCCATTTGTTGCAGTGTGTCGAGCGCCACACCGACCACGATGAGGATCCCGGTACCGCCGAAGTAAAATGTCACACCGGCATATTTCATCAGCAAGTTCGGAAGAATAGCTATCATGGCAAAGAATATCGCGCCCGGCAGCGTAATGCGTGTCAGGACTCTATCTATGTAGTCAGCCGTTCTTTTTCCAGGTCTGATGCCAGGAATGAAACCGCCCTGTTTCTTCATATTGTCTGCGAGTTCCACCGGATTAATAACGATCGCGGTGTAGAAGAATGCGAAGAAGACAATCACAACAGCATAGATGATGTTGTATGTGAGCGCCCTCGGATCGAAATACGATACTATCATCGCTACAACTTCATTGCTCGGGAAGAACGTAGCAAGTGTCGACGGAGCGAACATGATCGACTGAGCAAAAATGATCGGGATAACACCGGCGGTGTTTACCGACAGCGGAAGATGTGTCGACTGTCCGCCATACATTTTTCGCCCTACCACGCGCTTCGCATACTGAACCGGGATCCGTCGTTGTGCCCTCGTAACAAGAACGATTGCTGCGATAACTGCGATGAGGAACGCCACGATTATGGCCTCGGTGATGATTCCACGAACGCCGGTTATCATCAACTGAACCTCATCGATTACCGCGGGAATAAATCGTGCGATGATGCCGATGAGAATTATGAGCGAGATTCCATTTCCGATACCGCGCTCGGTTATCTGCTCACCCAGCCACATTATAAAGATCGTGCCTGATGTGAACGTCAGCACTGTCAACCCCAGGAAACCAAACCCCGGATTCGGTACCGCAGTGACTCCCGACGGCAGCGTGATACTCTGCAGATAAATCGCGGTGCCCCATGCCTGCATAGCGGCGATCAGTACAGTTCCGTAACGAGTGTACTGCGTGATTTTTCGCCGTCCCTCTTCACCCTCTTTCTGCAGCTTCTGAAAATACGGTACTACCGGAGTCAGCAGCTGAAGAATAATTGAAGCAGAGATGTATGGCATAATTCCAAGAGCGAAAATAGTCGCCTTCTGGAACGCGCCACCGACGAACAGGTCGAACATTCCAAGTAGGGATGCGGCCTGAGAGTCGAAAAACGACTTTAGAGCATGCGCGTCAATCCCGGGTGTCGGAATATGACCGCCGAGCCGGTAAATCACTAGAATGAACAACGTGAAGAATATGCGATTTCTCAGCTCTTTGATCTTGAATGCATTTTGGAATGACTCGAGCATCTAGATAATCTCCACCTTCCCCCCTGCGGCTTCCAGCTTTGCTCGTGCGGACTTGCTGCAGGCTTGTGCGAGAACTGTACATGCAACCGAAATGTCACCATTACCAAGTATCTTAACCGGCTTGTTCAGAGTACTTATCAGACCCGCAGACTTCATCTGCTCTGGTCCGATCTCGGTCGGCTCAGAAATCTTGCTGGCAAGCTGCCCAACATTGACCACCTGATAGTTCGTATGATCCAAGCTCTTGAATCCACGTTTCGGCAGTCTTCTGTGCAGCGGCATCTGCCCGCCTTCCATCCAATATTTGTTTTTCGCGCCAGACCTGGCTTGCTGACCTTTGTGACCCTTGCCACTGGTCTTGCCTGTGCCGCTGCCGGGACCTCGTCCAATTCTCTTCCGGTTCTTGGTCGAGCCTTTTGGCTTTTCTAAGCTACCGAGATCCATCAACTTATCTCCTCAACCTTCAACAAATGCGTTATCTTGCGAACCATCCCGCGAATCTGCGGTGTGTCGTTGTGAGTTACTGTATGGTGCATCTTTCTCAGGCCGAGCGCGCGCAGCGTCGCTTCCTGATCCCACCTTCTGCCGATGGAACTCCTGACTTGCGTAATCTTAAGCTTCATCAGGCTCACCCTTCTGAACGGCAGGCTGAGCACCACGATAGTCAAGTGCTTGCTGTTTCGTACGGAGAGATTTCAGTCCGTTCATCGTCGCCTTGACCACATTTTGCGGGTTCGGTGAACCAAGGGATTTCGTCAACACATCCTGCACACCGGCTGACTCCAAGATAGCGCGCACCGCGCCTCCGGCGATCACGCCGGTACCGGGAGAGGCTGGGCGCAGCAGAACTCTGGCAGCTCCAAAGCGACCTACAACCTGATGTGGAATGGTGCCTCCAACTATGGAAACCTTGGTCATCGACTTACGTGCCGCTTCGCTGGCCTTTCGGATTGCATCCGAAACCTCAGAAGCCTTGCCGAGGCCAATACCGACAGAGCCGTCTCTGTCACCGACAGATACCAACGCTGTAAACGAGAACCTCCGTCCTCCCTTGACGACCTTGGCGACGCGGTTCACGTTAATAATTTTTTCCTCGAGCTCGAACCCTTCAGACTCGTATCTGGGTTGATTTCGCCACATATTATTTCCTTCTCAAACTATAACTTCAATCCACCCTTGCGGGCTCCGTCGGCGACAGCTTTGATCCTGCCGTGGTAAAGGAACCCATGGCGATCGAATGCTACTGCTTCGATTCCCTTCTCCTTTGCCAGCTCCGCGATCTTGAGACCGACCTTAAAGCTCTTCTTTATCCGCGTGTCTTCAGGCTCGAGAGTCGCAATGACTCCGGGGTCTCTCGTACTGGCCGCTGCCAACGTTACGCCCTGTGTGTCATCAATAATCTGGACGTACATTCCGTTAAGACTCCGATGAACGGCAAGCCTCGGTCGATCTGCTGTGCCAACAATCGGCTTGCGCACGCGCCTTGTTCTGCGCTTGCGCATTTGAGCTCTTTTTAAATGCTGTTTTCTTAGATCTGCCATATCAGGTATCTCTATATGTTAGGCTGCAGTCTTGCCAGCTTTGCGTCGAACCTGCTCGCCTTGGTATCTGATGCCTTTGCCTTTATATGGTTCCGGACGGCGGAAGCTGCGAATCTTTGCAGCAATCTCGCCAACAAGCTGCTTGTCTATTCCTGAAACGTGAATTTTATTAGTCCCTTCAACTTCTATGCTTATGCCGGGAGGTGGAACCAGAACAATGGGATGAGAAAAGCCGAGAGCAAGCTGAATGCTCGATCCCTTCATCTCAGCGCGGTATCCAACACCGATGATCTCCAGCGACTTTTTGAAACCTTCACTTACGCCGACGACCATGTTGCTGATGAGAGCGCGAGTCAATCCGTGCAAGGCCCGGCTCGTTTTGCTGTCATCAGGCCGATAGATGTTAACCGTGGAATCTTCCATGGCTACCCGCATCTTTGGATGATGCTCAAACTCAATAGTCCCCTTCGGACCGGTAACGGTGACTCTATTGTCGACTATCTCGAACTTCACCTTGCCTGGGATACTGATCGGCTGCTTTCCTATACGCGACATCCTATCTCCTTTACCAAACCCTGAGCATGGCTTCGCCGCCGACACCGGCTTTAAGAGCCTCATCATGGGTCATGATGCCTCGGGAAGTTGAGATGATTGTGGTCCCAACCTGATAACCAAGCTTCTTCATGTCGTCAATCGTCACATACTTTCTAAGGCCCGGCTTCGAAACTCTCCGAAGCCCCATGATTACGCTCTCATCGCGCTTCGTATACTTGAGGAACACACGCAGGACGCCCTGCTTGCTGTCCGGCGCTACAGAATATTCCCTGATGAATCCGAGGTCGTGCAGAATTCGAGCGATCTCAATCTTTATTCCGGACGACGGTATGTCGACCACTTTGTGCTGTGCCTTTGCGGCGTTTCTGATACGCGTCAGCATATCGGATATCGGATCAGTCATGCTCATCTAAATAACTCCTACCAGCTTGCCTTCACAACGCCTGGGATTTCTCCCAGTAAAGCCAGTTCACGGAAACATATCCTGCAAATGCCGAATCGGCGCATATATGCTCTTGGCCGTCCACACCTGCGACAACGGTTATACTGGCGTACTTGGAATTTTGGTTTACGCCGCTGCTTCACTATAAGACATCTCTTAGCCACTCTGTCCCTTCTTTCTGAAAGGCATTCCCATCTCTTCAAGCAAATGATACGCTTCCTCGTCCGTCTTTGCTGAAGTTACGATCGTAATGCCTAGTCCCCGAATCTTGTCGATTTTGTCATAATCGATCTCGGGGAAAATAAGCTGCTCTTTGACACCGAGAGTGTAATTCCCTCTTCCGTCAAAACCATCCGGCGATGCTCCTCTGAAGTCCCTGATTCGCGGCATCGCTATGTTGGTCAAGCGATCGTAGAATTCATACATTCTGTCTCTTCTCAGTGTGACACTCGCACCTACCGCCATGCCCTCACGGAGTTTGAAATTTGAGATCGACTTCTTGGCCTTGCGTATCACCGGCTTCTGACCAGTAATTTGCGTAAGCTCTTCTACGGCACTATCGAGAGCTTTCGAGTTTGTCAAGGCCTCTCCCAAGCCCATATTCACAATGATCTTTGTGAATTTCGGTACCTGCATGACATTCTTATAGCCGAGATCCTTCTTGAGCTTAGGGGCCACATCATTGAGATATCTATCTTTAAGGCGCGCCATTAAATCATTTCTCCGCTCTTCACAGAAATTCTGACTTTGGTCCTTGTATTCTTTTCTTTGTCCTCGATCACTCTATATCCAACGCGAGTCGGTCCTTCACCAGAGTAGTACATCACATTCGAGACATGAATCGGTCCCTCTTTTTCGATAATCCCGCCTTTGGGATTCTTCTGGGACGGTCTCGAGTGCTTGTAGATTAAGTTCACACCTTCGACAAGAACCTGATTCTTGTCGGTGTTAACCTTCAGGACCTTTCCCGTCTTTCCGCGGTCCTTTCCGGACAGAACTTTAACCTGGTCACCTTTCTTGATCTTCATATCTTCCTCACAAAACTTCCGGCGCCAGAGAAATGATCTTCATGAACTTCTTCTCTCGCAGCTCTCTCGCGACAGGTCCGAAAATACGCGTTCCGCGCGGCTCATTCTGATCATTTATCACAACAGCAGCATTGTCGGAAAACCTGATGTAACTTCCGTCTTTCCTACGTGTCTTCGCCGTCGTTCTAACGACCACGGCCTTGACGATATCGCTCTTCTTGACAGTGCCGTTGGGTATGGCATCCTTTACCGTGCATACGATGATGTCGCCGACGCGCGCATATCTGCGCTTGGTGCCACCAAGAACCCGAAAACACATCACTTTCTTGGCGCCGGTATTGTCGGCCACCGTAAGTCGGGTGTATTCCTGAATCATCTTACTTAGCCTTCTCCAGAATTTTCACCAAACGCCAGCGCTTCATCTTCGAAAGTGGACGGGTCTCAGCGACCTGTACTTTGTCGCCGATACCACATTCATTGTTCTCGTCGTGAGCGTACAGCTTGGAACGTTTCCTGACCACCCTATCGTAAATTGGATGACACATCGTGCGATTTAGCTCCACAGTGATAGTCTTGTTCATTGCGGACGAAACTACTACGCCTTGTCGCATCTTCCTGGAAGCTCTATCAACCATCACCTACTCCTTGCCACCATTCTCGGTGCTCGCCGATTCAAAAAGCTTAGCAGATGCCGAGAGCTTGTTGATTCCGAGCTTGTGTTCATAAAGAATCGTTTTGAGGCGAGCCCTGTCGCGACGGAGAGTTCTCAGTCTCAGGGGATTATCCAGCTTATGCACCCGTCTTCTAAGAGTGAGATTAAACAATTCCTCGTCAACCTCGTGCAAACGGTGCTCCACCTCTTCTATCGACAGATCTCGAATCTGACCCGGTTTCACCTCATACTCCTTTGAAGTCAGCTCTGCTGACAAACTTACATTTGACCGGAAGCTTGTCGGCAGCGAGCTTCATTGCCGTGCGCGCCAACTCAGGACTGACGCCCTCCAACTCAAACAGAATTCGGCCAGGCAACACTACTGCGACCCAACCCTCGGGAGCGCCTTTGCCCTTGCCCATACGGGTCTCCGCCGGCTTCTTGGTCACGGGCTTATCCGGAAAGATTCGTATCCAGACCTTTCCGCCTCTCTTAATCTTTCTAGTCAGCGCGACACGAGCCGCTTCGATATGCCGATTTGAAACCCAGCATGGTTCGAGAGCCTTCAGGCCGTACTCGCCGAAGACGAGTGTCGACCCTCTATAGGCTTTGCCGGCGCGGTTGCCACGCATCTGTCGGCGATATTTTACCCGTTTGGGCATTAACATAGCGATTCTCCAAAAAAACCAAACAAAAGTCTCGTATTATATTCACTTAACTCCCATAAGTCAACTCTAATCTTAGTTAACTCCGGGAATCACCTTCACCTTTACTACCCCTTGCAGAGCCAGGCCTTCCCTGTTCACTTCTACCCTCGCCCTGTCTCGGATGCGCACCCGGACCGGAGGGTCCATCCTCTCCCGGTGATTTCTTGCGCAGTACCTTTCGTACTCTTCCCTTCTGTGGGCGACGACGCCTCCGCCGATCCCCTTTGCCCGACTCTCTGAGTCTGGCATCGAGTCTGTTTTCGGCCTCCTCACTCATCTTGTCGCGAACTTCCTCACCCCAGGGATCGAGGATCTCTCCTTTACAAATCCAGACCTTGACTCCGATACAGCCGTAAGTAGTGTGAGCTGTCGAAGTGGCATAGTCAATGTTTGCACGCAGAGTGTGGAGAGGTACGCGGCCCTCCATATACTTCTCAGACCGAGCGATTTCAGCACCGCCAAGCCTGCCTCCACAGACAATCTTGATACCATCGGCCCCCATCTTCATGGTGGCGCCAAGTGACTTCTTCATCGCCCTTCGAAACGACACTCGACCTTCGAGCTGACGAGCGATCGAATCGGCAACGAGCTTGGCCGATAGTTCCGGCTTCTTCACTTCGATGATATTCAGAGTAATGTCTTTCTTCGTCAGAAGCTGCAACTCTTCACGGAGTTTATCCACTTCGGCGCCCTTGCGGCCGATAACAATCCCGGGACGAGCCGTGTGAATGTCCACAGTTACCCGTTTGGGTGCGCGCAAGATTTCGACATTAGCAAGTCCTGCATTCTCAAGCCTCTTAGAAATATAGCGCTTGATCTTGATATCCTCGTTGAGCAAGTCTGCGAACTGTCTCTGCGCAAACCACTTCGAGTTCCAGGTCCTGATAATTCCCAGTCGCAGCCCAATCGGATTAGCTTTCTGTCCCAATATATCCTCCTTAGAAGATCACTCTTCTGATGGCTTTTCCTTCTTGGTTTTGGATTTTCCTCTGCGCTGCTTGGCAGCCTTTGTAGCCTCGCGGGTTTCCGCTCGGCCCTCGTCGGAAACCTTCACACTCACATGACAGGATCTCTTCCTGATCCTGAACACCCGCCCCATACTTTGAAATCTGATTCTGGGAAGAATGGGACCCCGGTTGACTATGAGTTCGACAATTCGCATGTCCTCAGCCTTCACCTTGGCCGAGCCCTTCTCAGCAATGGCATTCGAAGCTGCCGACTTGACCGTTTTGTAGAGGGGAAGTGCGGCGCGTTTGGGGATGAACTTCAGCATATCGAGAGCCTCAGGCACCATCTTGCCTTTGACCAAATTAGCGACCCGTCTCATCTTACGCGCGGACATGCGCAAATACTTAGTTTTGGCTGTAGCTTCTATCATGATTCGTTACCTACTTCAAGCCTTTCAAAGCACTGGTGCGCTCCGCCAGCTTGCCAGCATGCCCTCTAAAAGTACGCGTCGGGGCAAATTCTCCGAGCTTGTGTCCGACCATGTTCTCAGTGATGTATACCGGAATGAACTTATTGCCCGTATGGATGGCGATAGTGTGCCCGACAAACTCAGGCGAAATCGTCGACCGTCTCGCCCATGTCTTGATGACACGCTTCTCACCGGTCGCGTTCAGGGCATCAATTCTCTTCACCAAACTATCATCGAGGTATGGTCCTTTTTTCAACGACCTTGCCATCCAGTCTCCTCCTTAATATAATCACTTCCGACGCTTGACGATCAGCTTGTCGGATGCTTTTCTCCGCCTCGTCTTGTAACCCTTGGTCGGCTTTCCCCACGGTGTGCATGGATGCCTTCCACCCGACGATCGCCCTTCTCCGCCCCCCATTGGATGATCTACCGGGTTCATTGCGACACCTCTCACACTCGGGCGACGTCCCGCCCAGCGGGACCTGCCAGCCTTGCCCCATACAATACTCTCATGATCTACATTGCCGACCTGGCCGATAGTTGCGAAACAGTCTAACCTGACGAGTCGCACCTCTCCGGACGGAAGCTTAATGTGAGCATGATTGCCTTCTTTGGCCGCCAGTTGCACAAGGCACCCGGCAGAACGAGCAATCTTGCCACCGCGCCCCGGGAATAGCTCGACGTTGTGTACGGTGGTTCCAAGCGGCATCCTGCTGAGCCTGGTGGCGTTGCCGGTTTTGATCTCGACGTTCTCGCCGGAAGAAATCTCATCATCGACGTTCAGTCCGAGCGGGGCGAGAATGTATCGCTTCTCACCGTCTGCATAATGCAGCAGAGCAATTCTGCACGTGCGATTAGGATCGTACTCGATAGCCGCCACTCGAGCGGGAATATCGTACTTGTCACGCTTGAAATCTATGATTCTGTAGAAACGCTTATGACCGCCGCCGCGCTGAAAGGCTGTCACCCGGCCCTTATTGTTCCTTCCGCCACTCTTCTTCAAGATCTGGACAAGTGAACGCTCCGGCGTATCCTTGGTGATCTCCTCAAATGTGGAAACAGTGCGATACCTGTTTGAGGGAGTTGTCGGTTTGAACTTTTTAATGCCCATCACAATACCTTCGATTTACAAATGTCTATAGATGATTCGCAGGCAATTTCGATTGACCGCTGTCCTTATTCCGTTATCTCTGATCTTCCGTAAGCTTCTTCTCTCTTGGGCCGGTTTTGCAGGGAAGGCGTCCCTATACTATGCCGGACCAGTGGCAATCAGATATTCTCTAGCTGGGAAATCGCTTCACCTTTGGCTAAGGTGACAATCGCCTTCTTCCAGTTTGGCTTCTTTCCGACGAATCTACCGAGGCGTTTCATTTTGCCGCGGACGTTCATCGTCGTAACATCCTTTACTTTAACATTAAATAACTCTTCAATTGCGCGCCGAACGGCTATCTTGTTTGCACCTGACTCGACTTCGAATACGTAACAATTCTGCTGGTCACGCATTATGTGCGACTTCTCCGTCGCAATGTGAGACTTGACTATTGAATGCGCCGATCTCATTTGGCAAATACCTCCTTGATCGACTGCATCCCGCCTTCGGTCACAAGCACATACTCCGCCCAGGCCAGATCGTATGCATTCACGAGACAAGCTCGCTTGTACTCAACCTTAGGAATGTTCCTGCAGGACGTCGGCACCAGGCTATCCTTGTTTTCATCCAAAATCAGGATGCGCTTGCCGGTCACTTCAATAGCCTGCAAGAACTCAAACACAGTCTTTGTGTTCGGCTTGTCGAGTTCAGGCAACTGCACAATTAGAAGCCTTTCTTCCGATACTCTCTCCGAGAACATCGAAAGAAGTGCGTTTCTCTTGATTCTCTTTGGCACATTCGAATAGTAACTCCTCGGCTTCGGGCCAAAGACAGTTCCGCCGCCTTCCCAAACCGGGGATCTGTTCGAACCAGACCGTGCCCGTCCAGTGCCTTTTTGACGCCACGGTTTCGCACCGCCGCCCCGGACCTCAGCACGCGTCTTGGTCGAATGCGTTCCTTGACGCTGATTCGACAGGTACGTCTTCACATATTGGTGTACCTGATATTTCTTCGGATCAAAATCGAACAATCCGGAATCGAGTTCCATCTCACCGGTAGAACCGCCACTGCTGTTATAGACTTTCGCCTTTACCATTTCCATTACCTGCTTTTCCTGATTTGTACCAGCGATCGATTCTTACCCGGCACCGCACCTCTTACGCAGATCAAATTATTGTCCAGATCGATCTTGGCAACCACGAGATTCTTTAAGGTCACCCTGTCACGTCCCGTCTTTCCGGACATGCGCGTTCCTTTGAATACGCGTGACGGATATGAACTCTGACCTATTGAACCAGGCGCGCGCAAGCGATCAGACTGACCGTGAGTCTTCGGACCACCTCTGAAACCGTATCGTCTGACCGTGCCCATAAACCCGAGCCCCTTCGACGTACCAGTCACGTCAACTCGTTCTCCGACCTGGAACTGATCAACTCGGAACTCAGTGCCGAGTTCGATTCCTTCCAGATCATCTACACGCACTTCCCTCAGGAACCTCTTAGGCCCCGTCTTGGAGTGCGCGAAATGACCTTTCATAGGCCTATTGACAAGAGACTCGCGAATATCCTCGAAACCGAGCTGAACAGCCTTGTATCCCTCGTTCTCATCGGTCTTGATCTGTACTACTGCACAGGGCCCCGCCTCGATTACGGTCACCGGCACAGCGGTTCCATCTTCAAGGAATATCTGAGTCATTCCGATTTTTCTTCCATAGAGCATATTCATCGGAATTAAACCTTTATTTCCACATCAACACCGGCCGGGAGGTCAAGCTTCATCAGAGCATCGACCGTCTGCGGTGTAGATTCATAAATGTCAATGAGACGCTTGTGAATTCGCGTTTCAAACTGTTCGCGGGACTTCTTGTCTACATGCGGAGAGCGCAGCACAGTGTAAACGGACCTTCTGGTCGGCAGAGGTATCGGCCCCACCAATCGTGCTCCTGTGCGGAGAACCGTACGAGCGATCTCTCGCGTGGATTTGTCCAGCGAGTGATGGTCATATGCTTTCAACCGAATCCTTATCTTCTGCATCTTCTGCTCAACTGCCATAACTTACTCCAGAATCTCCGTTACGACACCGGCTCCGACGGTACGACCGCCTTCGCGGATAGCGAAACGAAGCTCTTTCTCCATCGCTACTGCTGTGTGAAGCTCCACTTCCATCGTGATATTGTCACCAGGCATTACCATCTCTACGCCGTCAGGTAACTTGATCGAACCTGTTACATCTGTCGTACGAAGATAAAACTGTGGGCGGTAACCGTTGAAAAACGGCGTGTGACGGCCACCCTCCTCCTTCTTCAGCACGTAAACCTCTCCGTTGAACTTCTTGTGAGGTGTGATGCTGCCGACTTTCGCCACTACCTGACCACGCTCGATCTCGTCCTTGTCAACTCCACGAAGAAGTAATCCAACGTTGTCGCCAGCTTCTCCCGAATCAAGTATCTTACGGAACATCTCTATACCGGTCACTACCGTCTTGCGTGTGTCACGGAATCCGACTAACTCTACTTCCGTACCTGTGTTGATCGTCCCGCGCTCTATACGACCCGTCGCTACCGTACCACGGCCCGTTATCGAAAATACGTCCTCAACCGGCATCAAGAATGGCTTGTCCTTGTCCCGCTGGGGCTCCGGTATATAAGTGTCGCATGCCTCCATAAGCTCGTATACGCTCTTGAATGCAGGATCGTCCTTCACATCAGGATTCGACGCCTGTGTCATTGCCTCCAAAGCACTGCCACGGATCACAGGAATGTCATCACCAGGAAATTCATACGCCGACAATAAGTCCCGTACCTCAAGCTCCACTAAATCCAAAAGCTCCGGATCATCTACCTGATCTACCTTGTTCATGTATACGATGATGAATGGCACCCCTACCTGACGAGCCAAAAGAATGTGCTCACGCGTCTGTGGCATCGGACCGTCAGCAGCAGATACTACAAGTATCGCTCCATCCATCTGTGCTGCTCCCGTGATCATGTTCTTGATGTAATCAGCATGTCCCGGACAGTCTACATGCGCATAATGACGATTCTTCGTCTCGTACTCAACATGCGCCGTCGCAATCGTGATTCCACGCTCACGCTCCTCCGGTGCATTGTCAATCGAATCAAATGATCGGATCGCACTCAATCCAGAACGCGATAAAATCATCGTGATCGCTGCCGTCAACGTCGTCTTGCCGTGATCTACATGACCTATCGTCCCGACGTTGACATGCGGCTTCGTCCTCTTAAATTTTTCCTTAGCCATCTATGGCCATCCCTCCCGAAAATTGGATAACTTGCCTAATAAATACGAAAAAATTCACTTGTCAAGCTCTTAGACTCGATAATCCGTTTTTTTTCACCCATGTCATGTTGTTACAGCTCTACCGGATGCGGCCTGCTTTGCCTGATCGTAGCGCGAAAACTCCATCGTATACACTGCCCGCCCTTGCGAAAGAGATCTCACTCTGGTGGCGTATCCAAACATCTCCGACAGCGGAACTTCAGCGCTGACCACCTGCGCATCCGCACGGTGATCAACACCCCTAATCTTGCCGCGTCGTGTTTTGAGATCGCTCATGATCTCACCCACATGCTCATCGGGGGATACAACCTCTACGTTCATGAATGGCTCGAGCAGACGGGGCTTCGCCTTACGCGCACCCTCCTGATAGGCCATGGACGCGGCAATCTTGAAAGCCAAATCAGACGAGTCCACCTCGTGGAACGAACCGGAGAGCAGCATAGCTTCGACTCCGATAGTAGGATACCCCGCAAGGACGCCTGATTGCATGGCATCTCGGACTCCTCTCTCGACAGCGGTAACGAATTCGACCGGAATCTGATCAACACTCGATACATTCACAAAGGCAAAGTCGGATCCGTCCACAGTCGGCCGAAAGCGCATCAATACATGGCCATACTGGCCCCGTCCCCCCAACTGCTTGATGAATTTCGCCTCAGCCTCACCGACATCGGTGATAGTCTCTTTGTATGCCACCTGCGGTTTGCCTATATTGGCTTGAACCGAAAACTCCCGAGTTAGCCGATTGACAAGGACCTCGAGATGGAGTTCACCCATGCCGGCAATTACAGTCTGCCCAGTATCTTCGTCAATTCTCACTTCGAACGTAGGATCTTCATCGGCAAGACGCTGCAGCGCGACGGCAAGCTTGTCCTGATCCGCCTTTGTGCGTGGCTCTATCGCCACCCAGATAACCGGCTCAGGGAAGACAATCTGTTCCAACAGAATAGGATGCTTCAGATCTGTCAGCGTACTTCCTGTCGCCGTAAATCGCAATCCAACGGCAGCAACAATATCCCCGGCAGAGGCCGTTCGCAGGTCTTCACACTTGTTGGCATGCATAGCTAGAATCCGCCCAATCCTCTCCTTCTTGCCTGTGCTGACATTGATCACAGTGCTACCAGCGTTGACCGTCCCGGAATAAACTCGAAAATAAGTCAATCGACCAACGTAGGGGTCAGACATTATCTTAAAAGCCAGTGCGGAGAAGGGCTCGCTGTCATCCGGCTTCCTGATCTCTTCCTTCTCACTCTTCGGATTAACTCCTCTGATCGGCGGAAGATCAGCGGGCGATGGCAAATAGTCGGTTATGGCATCCATTAGGAGCTGAACACCTTTGTTTTTGAACGCCGACCCACACAGAACCGGAATGACTTTGCAGGCAATGGTAGCTTTTCTGAGTGCCTGCTTTATCTCAGAGACAGAAACATCCTGATCTTCAAGCAGCTTTTCCATTATGCCGTCATCGAAATTGCTCAGCGTATCAAGAAGTTTTTCATGATAGCTCCTTGCCGAATCGATCATGTCCTCAGGGATAGGGGCGGTATCGAATTCTGCTCCAAGGCTCTCTTCATCGTACAGTCTATAGGTCATGTCCAGCACATCGACTATCCCTTCGAATCCAGACCCCTCTCCTTTGGGCAGAGCCAGCACAAGCACATTTGCTTTCAACTTCTTGCGCATCATATCCACTGTGCGATCGAACGACGCCCCGATACGGTCCATCTTGTTAATGAAGGCCATCCTGGGGATGTGATACTGGTCAGCCTGCCTCCAGACAGTCTCCGACTGAGGCTCAACGCCTCCCACCGCACAAAACACACCGATTGCACCGTCGAGCACTCTGAGTGACCGCTCGACTTCAGCAGTAAAATCGACATGCCCCGGTGTGTCAATTATGTTGATTGTGATGTTGTTCCAGAAGCATGTTGTCGCGGCTGACGTGATCGTAATGCCACGCTCTTTTTCCTGTTCCATCCAGTCCATGGTCGCAGCACCGTCATCAACCTCTCCAATGCGGTGAGTCCTGCCGCTGTAGAACAGAATTCGCTCAGTAGTAGTAGTCTTACCGGCATCTATATGTGCAATGATACCGATATTGCGGACCATCTTTATGTTCGTCTTAAGTGTCATGACAAAAAAACTCCACTCCCAACATAGAACACGAGCCTTCTATACCGGAGCAGAGACTTCTATATTTTGTTTCCGGCCAACCTTCCTGCCGGCAACTCCTGTCAAAGAACTTCAGTCTACCATCTGAAATGCGCAAAGGCCTTGTTAGCCTCCGCCATGCGATGCGTATCCTCTCTCTTCTTTATTGAAGCGCCTTCATTCTTCGCTGCCGCCATAAACTCGCCCGCAAGCTTTTCAGCCATCGAATGCTCGCTACGACTGCGAGAGTAGCCGATCAGCCATCTGATTGCGAGCGCATTGCGGCGATTCGGCCGAACTTCGATCGGAACCTGGTATGTCGCACCGCCGACGCGGCGTGACTTCACCTCAAGAACCGGCTTGACGTTACTCAAGGCCTTGTGGAAGATATCCAGACCTTTCTGATTTGTCTTCTGCTCGACAATCTCTAAGGCATCATAGAAGAGCCTTTCGGCTGTGGATTTTCTGCCTTCCATCATCAGGTTATGAATAAAATAGGTCACCATTGTATCTCCATACACGGAGTCCGGCGGCCTCTGTCTCTTCTGAATTTTTTTTCGTCTAGCCATACCTGCAACTACTTCTTAGGTTTCTTGGTTCCGTACTTCGAACGGCTCTTGTTGCGGTCATCTACGCCCGAGGCATCCATTGTGCCGCGAATGATATGGTACCGCACTCCAGGCAGATCTTTGACTCGGCCTCCGCGGATCATTACAATCGAATGCTCCTGCAGATTATGACCTTCTCCCGGAATGTAAGCCGTTACTTCAATACCGTTTGTGAGCCTGACTCGCGCGACCTTTCGAAGAGCCGAATTTGGCTTCTTCGGAGTCGATGTGTATACTCGCGTGCAGACTCCTCTTTTCTGCGGACAGCTTTTCATCGCAGGAGTATTAGTCTTCTCGATAATCCGCTTTCGTCCGAATCTGATCAACTGGTTAACTGTCGGCAACTCTTACCTCGTTCAATGAGTTACTGTTCAAATACAGATATTCATAATAAGTTCCAAGCCACTATTGTCAAGTGTTTTCTTCAATCAGCTCCATCTCTTGGGTGTCAGACACGGCAGCCGGTTTCTCCTGTGGGAGGATCTTGATAGCCCGGTATTTCTCCAACCCGGTACCAGCCGGAATCAGATGACCGATAATGACATTCTCTTTGAGTCCCATGAGATCGTCAGTTTTGCCGTGGATCGCCGCTTCTGTCAGGACTTTTGTTGTCTCCTGGAAAGATGCTGCAGAAATGAAGCTATCCGTTGACAAGGACGCCTTGGTGATTCCCAGCAGCAGCGGCTGGAATGTCGCCGGATCGCCACCCTCTGCGATGACTCTGTCGTTCTCATCTTTGAATCGATGCCTGTCGATTTGCTCGCCCTCAAGGAAGTTCGTATCACCGACCGTTTCGACCCTGACCTTCTGAAGCATTTGTCTCACAACGACTTCGATGTGCTTGTCATTGATCTTTACACCTTGCAGCCGGTATACTTCCTGAACCTCGTTCACCAGATACTCCTGCACCGCATTGGAGCCGAGAATTCTCAAGATATCATGCGGATCAATAGCTCCTTCGCAAAGGCGCTCGCCGGCAGAGACATAATCGTCCTCATGAACACGCATGTGCTTGCCGTGCGGAACGAGATACTCTTTCTCCTCGCCACCCTCAGACTCTTCACCTGTGACAAGAATCTGCTGGTTACCACGAACGATCTTGCCAAACTTGACCACTCCGTCGATCTCAGATATAACAGCAGGATCACGCGGCTTTCTTGCCTCAAATAGCTCAGCCACTCTCGGCAGACCACCTGTGATATCCCGTGTTTTTGAGATATCTCGCGGTATTTTCACCAGCTGTTCGCCTTTGAAGATCGAGTCTCCATTCTTCACCAGCAGCTGTGCGCCGGTCGGGATCGAATAAGTGCCGACCTTCTTGTCATCTTTGTTATAGATATCGATCGCCGGCATGAGAGCTTTCTCACGCTGCTCGATGATAACCCATTTTCTGAACCCGGATTTCTCGTCCAACTCCTCGCGCACAGAGAGATCTTCCACGATGTCCCTGAACGCTACTCGACCGGATCGTTCAGTCAGAATAGTGTTGCTGTACGGATCCCACTCAAAGACAGTGTCACCCTTCTTAACGGTATCTCCATCCTTGATTGTCAACACTGAAGCATAGGGAACATTGAAACGAGCGCGTACGCGACCTTTGGAATCTACAATCTGAAGTTCGGTTTCGCGGTTGACGACGATGCTCATTCCATCCTTGCGCGTGATAGTCTTCATCTTGGAAAGCTTCACTTCGCCGTCATACTTCGCTTCCACCTTAGATTGTTCAGTAATACGGGCGGCCGTACCACCGATATGGAATGTCCGTAGGGTAAGCTGTGTGCCCGGTTCACCGATGGACTGAGCTGCGATCACTCCGACAGCCTCACCAAGTTCTACCGGCTCACGAGTCGCCAAGTTTCGGCCATAGCATGCTCCGCACACACCACGCTTTGTCTCGCATGTGAGAACAGATCTAATTCGGACGCCTTCTATACCTGCATCTTCGATTTGAACAGCGACATCCTCGTGTATTTCAAATCCGGCCTTCACGAGAATTTCGTCGGTGAGTGGATCATAAATATCTTCGAGCGCCACACGACCGACGATACGGTCCGACAGAGACTCGATGACTTCTTCGCCCTCTTTCAGGGCAGTCATAGTAATCCCAAGAATCGTATCGCAGTCTTTCTCGGTGATGATTACATCCTGAGCTACATCGACGAGTCGTCGGGTCAGGTAGCCGGCGTCAGCAGTCTTCAGAGCGGTATCAGCGAGACCCTTGCGGGCTCCGTGAGTCGAGATGAAGTACTCGAGTACGTTTAGACCTTCACGGAAGTTCGAGACAATCGGCGACTCAATGATTTCACCGATCTGCCCTGTCATCCTCTTCTGTGGCTTGGCCATCAAACCACGCATGCCTGCAAGCTGTCTGATCTGCTCTTTGGACGATCGGGCACCTGAGTCAGCCATCATATAGACAGGATTGAACCCATCTTCTTCACGGGACAGCCCCTCGAACATCGCCTCAGCGACTTCAGATGTCGTCCTCGTCCATATGTCGACTATCTTGTTATATCGTTCACCGTTCGTTATAACGCCCTTCTCATATGTCTTCTGTACCTGCTTGACTTCCTTCTCGGCTTCCTTCACGAGAGCTGTCTTCTCTGCGGGAACAACGAGATCATCAATCCCCACGGTGATGCCCGCCAGCGTTGCATATTCAAATCCGAAGTGTTTGAGCCTATCCAGGAACTCGGAAGTCTTCGCAGGGCCCAGCGTAATGTAAGCCTGCAACACAAGCTCTTCCAGCCTCTTTCTGCTGGCCGTCTCGTTAAAGAAAGGCAGTTCGTCCGGGAATATCGTGTTGAATACGACCCGCCCCATCGAAGTCTCTATTCGCTGGTCACCTACTCGGACAACTATACTCGCGTTCAATCCAACCGCGCCGGCAGCGTGAGCAGCCAGAGCCTCATCTTTCGACGAGAATATACTCTTCTCGCCCTTGACACCCGGTCTCGGCTTGGTCAGATAGTGAATACCGAGTACGATATCCTGAGATGGAGTCGCAACCGGTCTTCCTGATGATGGTAAGAGGATGTTATTAGTCGAAAGCATCAGCAGCTTGGCTTCAAGCTGCGCTTCAAATGACAACGGCACATAGACTGCCATTTGGTCACCGTCAAAGTCCGCGTTGAATGCGGCACAGACAAGTGGGTGCAGTCTGATAGCCTTACCTTCAATCAGCACCGGATAGAAAGCCTGGATTCCGAGCCTGTGAAGAGTTGGGGCACGGTTAAGAAGCACCGGATGATCGCCAATGATTTCTTCGAGGATATCCCAGACTTCCGGGCGTTCCTTCTCGACCAGCCTCTTAGCCGACTTGACCGTTTGCACGTAGCCCTTCTCTTCGAGCTTCATAATAATGAAAGGCTTAAAGAGCTCCAGCGCCATATTTTTCGGCAGGCCGCACTGATGCAACTTCAGTTCCGGACCTACCACGATTACAGATCGGCCTGAGTAGTCAACGCGCTTGCCGAGGAGATTCTGACGGAATCTACCCTGCTTGCCCTTGAGCAAATCGGACAATGATCGCAGCGGACGCTTCGAATCACCGCGGACTGAGTGCGTCCTTCGGCCATTGTCGAACAGCGCGTCGATAGACTCCTGCAGCATTCGCTTCTCATTGCGGAGAATCACTTCAGGAGCTCTGATTTCCATCAATTTCTTTAGTCTGTTATTACGGTTTATTACTCGCCGGTACAGATCATTAAGGTCCGAAGTCGCAAAACGACCACCCTCAAGCGGCACAAGTGGGCGCAAGTCCGGCGGAATTATCGGGATAAAATCGAATATCATCCATTGAGGCTTGTTGTTGGACTGCCTAAATGCCTCTACCACGCGAAGACGCTTCAGCACATCTTTCTTGCGCTGAGCAGATGTCTCGACCTTGACCTGGGCACGCAGATGAATCGACATTTCCTCGATATCAATCCTGGAAAGCAACTCTCGAACAGCATCGGCACCCATCCGCGCATCGAACTCCTTGCCGGCATCTACCAACTCCTGATAGTCCTCTTCAGTAATGATGTCTTTCTCTTTAAAGGACGTGTTTCCGGGGTCGATTACAATATAGGCTTCATAGTAGAGAACTCTCTCAAGCTCCCTGACCGAAAGATCCAGAAGATAGCCGATCCTTGACGGAAGTGACTTGAAATACCAGATGTGAGAGACCGGTACTGCGAGTTTGATGTGCCCCATTCTCTCGCGACGGACTCTCGAATGAGTAACCTCCACGCCACATCGGTCACAGACTATTCCGCGAAACCGCACACGTTTGTACTTTCCGCAAGAGCATTCAAAATCCTTCACGGGACCAAAAATGCGTTCACAGAAAAGGCCTTCACGTTCAGGTTTGAATGTCCGATAGTTGATGGTTTCCGGTTTGGTCACTTCCCCATTGGACCATGATTCAATGGTTTCCGGAGAAGCGAGCTGAATCCGGATTGCGGAAAAATCTGACGGTCGTTTTACCTGGTGAGGAACAAAATCGACCATTTAAGATCACTCCTTACGATTTGAGACCGATTAAACCCAACATGCGTCAGGCTAAATTTACTTCTCTATCAAGTCTACATCCAGCCCAAGGGCCTGAAGTTCCTTAACTAACACGTTGAACGACTCGGGAACGCCCGGCTCCGGTGGGTTTGCACCCTTGACTATTGCCTCGTAGACTTTCGACCGTCCCTGCACATCATCCGACTTCACAGTCAGCATCTCCTGCAGAGCGTAGGCAGCGCCATACGCCTCCATCGCCCAGACTTCCATCTCCCCGAATCGCTGGCCGCCAAACTGAGCTTTTCCGCCCAGAGGCTGCTGCGTTACCAGAGAATATGGACCAATCGAACGAGCGTGTATCTTGTCGTCGACCAGATGCGAAAGCTTCATTATATACATAGAACCAACCGTGACTTCATTGTCAAAAGGCTGACCTGTGCGACCATCATTCAGAACAGTCTTGCCTGATACCGGCAGCCCAGCCTCAGTCAGCTCAGTTTTGACTTCCTCAAGAGTTGCTCCATCGAAAACGGGTGTCGACACGAACTTGTTGCGAGTCTTGGCAGCCCACCCTAAATGAGTCTCGAGAATCTGTCCCACGTTCATACGAGATGGTACGCCCAGCGGATTGAGAATGACATCAACCGGAGTTCCGTCAGGCATATATGGCATATCCTCCAATGGCAGGATTTTCGCCACAACACCCTTGTTCCCGTGCCGCCCAGCCATCTTGTCACCGACAGCGAGTTTGCGTCGTATGGCAATCCGGGCCTTGACAAGCTGCTTCACACCCGGAGGAAGTTCTGCGCCGCGAACCACCTTGTCCACTTCATTTTCCATCTGATGTCGCTTGGTTGCGATAAGCTTATCCGCTTCCGCCAGAACCTCTTCAACCTTCTTGTTGACTCTGCTCTCCTGGCACCATCCATCCTCGGCAACAGCAAACTCGAGATCTATACCTTCAAGCGAATCTTCACGGAACTTGTGGCCGGAACGAATCAAGACGGTCGCATCTTCAGACTTCCTGATTGTATTTGCAGTGTATCCATCCAGAAGCTTTATGACCTTTTCGTTTCTGAGACGTGCAATCTCATTTGTCATAGCCGTGAAGTTTTTCTTGAGCTTTGCGATTTCGCTCTTCTCTATCTTCTTGGCTTCCTCAGTGCGCTCCTTGCGAGAGAATACCTGCGTATCGATCACGACTCCCTTCAGTCCCGGCGGGGCCTTCAAAGAAGCATCCCTGATATCGCCGGCCTTCTCGCCAAAGATAGCTCTCAGCAGTCGCTCCTCAGGTGAAAGCTCGGTCTCCCCTTTCGGAGTCACTTTGCCGACCAGTATATCGCCTGCTTCGACCTCGGCTCCGATTCGGACAATGCCGCGTTCATCAAGGTGAGAAAGAGCATCCTCAGAGACGTTAGGAATCTCACGCGTAACTTCCTCTGATCCACGCTTCGTATCACGGACCTGAAGTTCGAATTCTTCAATATGAATCGACGTGAAAATGTCTCTGTGTATCAACTCCTCAGACACGATTATTGCGTCCTCAAAGTTGTATCCTCGCCACGGCATAAAGGCAACTGTCGCGTTGTATCCAAGCGCAAGTTCGCCACCGTGAGTCGCCGGACCATCGGCAATTACGTCTCCGGCCTCGACCTCGTCGCCGAGATCTATTATCGGTTTATAGCCTATGCAAGTGTCCTGATTGGAGCGCTTGAACTTGATGAGGCTGTATTCATCCTCCTCGACAAAACCGAGTCCGGCCTCACCCGAACCCTTGTTCGGCTTAATCCGGATATCAACAGAATCCACATAAGTTACCGTTCCGGCGTTCTTGGCAAGAATCGATGCCCCGGAATCTCTCGCTACAGCAGCTTCCATGCCCGTCCCGACCAACGGTGGTTCGGTACAAAGCAACGGCACAGCCTGGCGTTGCATGTTAGATCCCATGAGAGCACGGTTAGCGTCATCATGCTCCAGGAAAGGGATCAGCGCGGCAGCGACTGAGACGACCTGCTTGGGAGACACATCCATATACTCAATCTTCTCGGGTGCAACTACCGGGTAATCGCTCTGGAAACGCGCTGTGATAAGCTGGTTGACAAATCCTCCCTTATCATCAAGGGGCTCGTTCGCCTGTGCGATGACATACTTATCTTCCTGATCGGCGGACAAAAAGATGATCTCATCGGTCACTCTGCTTTTGACACACTTGCGGTACGGGGTCTCAAGGAATCCGTACTTGTTGATTCTCGCGTAGGTAGCCAATGAGGCAATCAATCCGATGTTCGGTCCTTCAGGAGTCTCAATCGGACAGACACGACCGTAATGCGTATGATGTACGTCTCGCACCTCGAAGCCAGCACGCTCCCTGGTAAGACCGCCCGGACCGAGTGCCGATAGACGCCTCTTGTGTGTAAGCTCGGACAGCGGGTTGATCTGATCCATGAACTGGGACAGCTGGGACGATCCGAAGAAAGTATCCACTACTGCTGAAACCGTTCTGGCGTTGACCAGATCATGAGGAGCAATATTCTCATTGTCTTTCAAACTCATGCGCTCTCTTATCGTTCTCGCAATTCGTGATAATCCGACGGAGAATAGGTTTGAGAGAAGCTCGCCTACAGAGCGCGCACGACGATTACCCAAATGGTCGATATCATCCACGAAACCGTGGCCGTTTTTCAATCTAACAAGGTAATCGATAATGGCTATAAAGTCTTTGATATCGAGAGTGACCTTATCGAGAGGCAGATCGAGTCCGAGCCTCTGATTGATCATGTAACGACCGACCTCACCGAGATCATATCTCTTCTCTGAGAAGAACATCTTCTCGACCAGCCCCTGAGCCATCTCCACATTGGGCGGCTCACCGGGACGCATCTGTGAATAGAGTTTTATCAGCGCTTCCTCACCCGATCTGGTCGGGTCCTTCTTAAAAGTATTCGGAATTACCTTAATGTCTCTAGTCTCAGCCTCTTTCAGCAAAGTAATCGAAGGAATCTTGAGTTCTCTCAGACGCTGACCGATCTCCTCAGTCAACTGATCCCCTGCTGTGAGGATCAACTCACCTGTCTCAGTGTCCACGATGTCCGAGGCAACGCAACGTCCGATAGCTTTCTCGAGCTTCTTCGGAGTCAGTGCTGTTTTCTCGAGTTCATAGAACTGACCAAGAATATCTTCGTTCGACGAAAACCCGAGAGCGCGCAAAAGAGTGGTCACCGGGATCTTTCGCCGCGAGTCGATATGTACGAACATTATGTCGTTTATGTCGATTGAAAACTCCACCCATGAGCCTCTGAAGGGGATAATCCGGGCAGAGAAGATTCTCTTCCCGTTAGGGTGGATGTCATCGTCGAAAAACACACCGGGCGACCGGTGGAGCTGCGAAACGATGACTCTCTCTGCCCCATTAATTATGAAAGTACCCTGATCGGTCAGCAGAGGCAGTTCGCCCAGGAAAACATCCTGTTCGATGATGTCCCTGACTTCCTTGGTTTTGTCCTCCGATTCACGCGCGATCAAGCGCAGAGTAGCCTTCAAAGGAGCAGAATGCGTCATATTGCGCTCCTGGCATTCTCTAACCGTATAGCGGGATGTGCCTACCGAGTACTTCACGAACTCCAGCGAAAAGTTCTCATGAATATCGGAAATCGGGAATATCTCCAGAAATATCTTCTGAAGTCCCTGAGGCGCCCTCTTCTCCGGAGGAATTTCAAGCTGCAGGAACTGCTCGAAAGACTTCAACTGGACATCCAGCAGATTCGGCATATCTGCCGGAGACCTCAATTTGGCATATGAATGCCTCTTTGCCTGGGTTACCTTAGCCAAGACGGTCACCCTCCATGCAAGAGTATTTCATCAATGGGATTGACTCCCTCTTTTCAAAGAGCTGACGAACCCGTTTAGTGTTCAATCACCCACCACCATAATGTGAGTTCCGCCAGGATTGTTCCAGGCGGCATTAATTAGCCCTACACTAGAAATGAACCGAAGAGGTCGAAGGCGAGATAATATGTCCAGCGACTCCCTCACACATGCCTCTAATGTTAGGGATTAAAGAGGTGCCCCGGGTTTCGTCTACCCGGAGAGCCCTCTACTTAATCTCTATCTGAGCGCCAACTTCTTCGAGCTTGGCCTTCGCAGCTTCCGCCTCATCACGAGTCACAGACTCTTTGATGTTGCTCGGATATCCGTCAACAACTTCCTTGGCTTCTTTCAAGCCGAGGCTGGTAAGCTCGCGCACGACCTTGATGACCTGTATCTTCTTGTCACCGACAGCCGTCAGGACAACGTCAAACTCGGTCTGTTCTTCAACAGCGGCCTCCGCCGGACCGCCCGCAGCAGCTACTGCAACAGGCATAGCAGCTGAAACACCGAATTTATCCTGGAGCTGCTTGGAAAGATCCGCAAGCTCCAAAACGGTCATTTTCTCAATCAAGTCAATAATTTGACCAACTGCATCTTCTGCCACCGTCATTCTCCTTAAGAATCAGTTTCAATCACTGTTGCCAGGGAGTGCCTCCGGGCAAAAGCCCGCTCCCATACATATCTATTTGCAACTTAGAAGCAGCTCTCTATTCTACTGTGCCTTCGCTTCGGCAATGGCATCTACGGTCAAGACTAACTCACGCAGTATGCTGTCAAGCGTACCGACAAGGGCAGTCATCGGAGATAAAATCACACCGACTACCCTCGAAAGAAGTTCGTCTCTGCTCGGCAACTGAGCAAGCTGCTCCAGCTCGGCCTGACCGAAGATTGTGCCGTCAACCAATCCGACTTTGAAGGCTGGTTTTTGGGTCGCTTTGTTGGCTTTTGCGAACTCGTACAAAAGCTTAACGCCGATCGTAGGATCACCCTGGCTAAATGCAACCGCCGTCGGACCTGTCCAGTGATCTGCAAGCTTGGCATACTGACCGCCAACGGAGTCCGCAGCTATCTTAAAAAGCGTATTCTTTGCAATCAGATACTTGACACTGCTCTCTCTTAGGGACTTGCGCAATGCATTCATCTGCTCAACAGTCAACCCGGCATAGTCAGACAGAAGCACGGCATTTGATGCTTCCATTTGCTCCTTCAGCTTGGCGACCAATTCTATCTTTTCCGGCTTTGGCATCTTGCTGGCTCCTTAATTATTATCGCAACGCACTCGGCTTAGCTATGGCTACTGCCTGAGAGCCGTGAGCAGTTCTTGAGTATCAAGCTTAACACCTGCGCCCATCGTCGAAGTGATCGAGGCATTTCTAAGATACAGCCCTTTTGATGTTGCGGGCTTCAGCCTCATAATCATGTCGACAAATGACAGCGCGTTTTCTTTGAGTTTAGTATCGTCGAAGGACACCTTCCCGATGGGCACGGCTATATTCCCGGTGCGATCCACACGGAAGGCTATCTTGCCCTTCTTGATGTCGGCAACGGCTTTGCCAACATCCGGAGTTACAGTGCCGGATTTCGGATTCGGCATCATCCCCTTCGGGCCTAGCAGCTTACCGATCTTACCGACTTCAGCCATGACATCCGGTGACGCGACAACAACATCAATCTCAAGCCATCCACCCTTGAGCTTCTCGATATAGTCCTCAAGACCGACATGATCAGCGCCGGCATCAGTGGCTTCCTTGACCTTCTCGCCCTTGGTCAATACCAGGACTTTGACCTCTTTGCCAGTGCCGTGTGGCAGTGTGACAGTCCCTCGAATCATCTGATCCGCTTTCTTGGGGTCGACACCGAGTCTGACCACGAATTCCACCGTCTCATCGAACTTCGTGAAAGAGTTGCCCTTGACCAGCTTCACCGCTTCTTCTATAGCGTACGCAGTCCGGGAGTCAACTTTCTCTCTTATCGCTCTGTGTTGCTTACCGCTTCTCATCTGACACAAACCTTTCAGATTCTATTCTGTAACCTCGATGCCCATACTCCTGGCAGTACCGGCGACCATTTTCATGGCGGTCTCGACGCTTGAAGCGTTCAAGTCCGGCATTTTCAGCTCGGCGATCTCTCTGACCTGTGCAAGAGTGACCTGGCCAACCTTGTCACGATTCGGTTCCCCGGAAGCTTTTGGCACTTTTGCCGCCTTTTTCAGAAGAACTGCGGCGGGAGGTGTTTTCGTTATGAATGAAAAACTCTTATCGAAGTAAACCGTTATTACAACTGGTATTATCATTCCGGCCTGCTGCTGGGTGCGTGCATTGAATGCCTTGCAGAACTCCATAATATTGACGCCGTGCTGTCCCAGCGCAGGTCCGATCGGTGGAGCAGGATTAGCGTTCCCCGCCGGAATCTGCAATTTTATGTAACCTGAAATCTTCTTTGCCATAAACTAAATACTCCTACGAAACAGATTCCACCTGCAGGAAATCTAGCTCCACAGGTGTTGGACGGCCGAAAATCGAAACCATAACCTTAACCTTCTTGCGCTCCATATTGATCTCAGAAACAAAACCTGAAAAATCTGCAAACGGACCATCGATTACTTTAACCGAATCCCCGGTTCTGAACGGAAAATCGGTTACCTCTTCCACTCTGCCATGATCCATCTGACCCATCACGCGGTCTACTTCCTGCTGAGTGATAGGAACCGGTTTGCCGACCGTCCCTACAAAACTCGTTATGCCAGGTGTATTCCTCACAATATGTTCAGTCTGCTTATTCAAATCCATCTCTATAAGGATGTAACTCGGCAGGAATTTCTTCGTCGACGTAGATCTCTTACCCTGCCGCATCTCTGTAACTTCCTGAGTCGGAATCAGGATCTGCGTAATCTGCTCCTCCAGACCATATTGCGCAATCGCCGTATCGAGATGGCGCTTCGCTTTCTGTTCGTGACCAGAATACGTGTGCACCACGTACCACTTCAAATCTGCCATACGTAATCCCTATTGTCTTTAGCTCAGCACCAGCGCCATGAGGTTGCTCAGTCCCTGATCAACCAGGAAGATGAATATTGCCAGAACTAATGACACGAAAATCGTAACGATGGTCGAACCTATAAGTTCCTGCTTTGAAGGCCATGTGACTTTTTTCAGCTCGACGACCGTTTCCTTAATGTACTTTACTACTTTATCCTTCATAATATACTTCCTGGCAGGTCTGGAGGGACTTGAACCCCCAACCCCCGGTTTTGGAGACCGGTGCTCTAGCCAATTGAGCTACAGACCTGTCAATCTCTCAGCGAGTCTCCTTGTGCAACGTATGCTTATTGCAGAACGGGCAGTACTTCTTGAAGCTCTGCCTGTCCGGATGCTTGCGCTTATTCTTGTCAGTCGTGTAGTTGCGGCGTTTACAATCGCCGCATGCCAGGATCATCAGCTCTCTCGGCATAACTTACTCCAGAATCTCCGTTACGACACCGGCTCCGACGGTACGACCGCCTTCGCGGATAGCGAAACGAAGCTCTTTCTCCATCGCTACTGCTGTGTGAAGCTCCACTTCCATCG
>JAHJOQ010000030.1 GCA_018820315.1 Candidatus Zixiibacteriota bacterium
CTGACATCGCAGTTGGCATAGCCGCCACCGATTTCTGAGATGTCTTTGCCGCCTGAGAGGCCACTGCTCCATGCCCATGTTCCTGTTCCTTCGTCAGCACGCGAGTTGTAGCGAACTGTCCGGGGACCATGATCGGTTGACCACCTTGACCAAACAAAATGAATCCGATTGTTCGCGCTTGACCATGCGATTTGGCGTCCCATCGAGCCATTCTGCTGGAATTCATAATACGTGCAGCCGATAGTGTCACCGGGCGGATATGGCGCGGGAGATGATCTCGATGGTCCTATGCCAGGGGCAGTGGAAACCGCCTCGTCGCCGATGAAATGCCGTGAGGTCGTTTCTTTCAGTGGAACGCGGACGCGGCTTTCTCCGATCGCCTCAAACCGGAAGATTGATAGCGTCGATGCCAGCAATATAGATGAGAATACGACTTTTGTTCTGAATGACATTCGAGTTCCCCTTTGTTTCAGCAATCAGCTCACGTTGAACCGATCAGTGAGTTTATCGACGGCACCAAGAGTCCCGTTTGGTTAGCTCAAACGTGCGCCAAGTGAGTTATACGATTTTGCCTCCTTTGCCCAGATCAATCCAGCCATATTGGCTGTTCGCATTGAACAGGACGTTCCCAATGTAATGGATCGCGGTCGATACTGTCAAGTGTGGAGTTGCATTTCTCCTGAAGCACCCATTGCATCCTGCCATTTTCAGTTGACATCAGCAAACCAATACAATATCATTCAACCGGTTGAGCGCGCCAACTTGTGAAGCAATTCACATAACACCTGACCACAGAATCGCGTTCGCTCAACGTAATAGAAGGTGACAACATGCGATAGCAGAGGTGATACATGGATACTGAGCGTGAAGTTCTTGAAATTGATGTTCTCGTTGTTGGCGCTGGTCCTGCCGGACTGGCGTGTGCCTACCGGCTGAAGGAACTTATAGACAGCCATGAAGAGAATCGACAAGCAGGAGATACGACTGCTGAGAAGGATCTCTCGGAAATCATGATTGCTGTCATCGAGAAGGGCGCGCATGTCGGCGCGCATTCGCTGTCTGGTGCAGTCATGGATCCGAAAGGTATCGAGGAGCTGATTCCGGATTACATCGAGAGGGGTGCGCCACTCGAGAAAAAAGTTGAGGATGACACGCTGTACTACCTCAGTGAGACTAGTCGGTTCGCGGTTCCATGGCTGCCCAAGGACATGCACAACCATGGATTCAATATCGTCTCGCTCAATCGTCTGACGGCGTGGCTTGGAGAGAGGGTAGAGGAAAAAGAGGTAGACATTCTCACCGGAGCAGGTGGCGCGGAGATTCTCTATGACGGCGATCGTGTGATAGGTGTACGCACGGATGACAAAGGACGCGATAAAGAGGGCAATCCGCGTGAGAATTTCGAATTGGGCACGGATATTCAGGCTAAGGTCACTGTGCTGGCAGAGGGCGTGCGCGGTTCTTTGACAAAAGCGCATGTAAACAAGTTGCATCTCGATAAAGGCAAGAATCCACAATCTTATGTTACAGGCGTGAAAGAAGTGTGGGAGATTCCCGAGGGAAGATTCACGAAGGGCACGATCATTCACACGCTCGGGTATCCGCTCGATTCTCGCACCTTCGGCGGCGGGTTCATCTATACCATGAGCGAAAATCTGCTTTCGATAGGTCTTGTTGTCGGTCTCAATTATCGAAATCCGCTGACCGATCCACATAATCTCTTCTCGAAATTCAAAACGCATCCGATGGTGAAATCAATTCTCGATGGTGGCAAAATGCTGCGATACGGAGCTAAAGCCATTCCCGAAGGAGGCTACTACTCTATGCCGAAAATGTACGGGGATGGATTTCTGATTGTCGGCGATTCCGCCGGTTACCTGAATTCACAGAGGCTCAAGGGAATTCACCTGGCAATCAAGTCTGGCATCATGGCTGCAGAGACGACATTTGAAGCTCTGTTGGCGGATGATTACAGTGAGAAGCAACTGGGAGCTTACGATAAGCGGTTTCAGGAGTCATGGGCGAAGCAGGAGTTGTGGAAAGTCAGGAACTTCCATCAGGCGTACGAAGATGGCCTGTTCAGCGGTTTCCTGCACACGGGGCTTCAGATGGTAACAGGTGGCAAAGGCACGAAAGAGAAGTATGAAATCGTCGAGGACTACAAGCACATGAAGAAAGTGCGCGAGTTCTTTGATGTCGATGCCGTTGATCCGAAGCGAGATCGTATCGCTCACGACGGGAAGCTGACATGGAATAAGCTCGACAGCGTATATTACTCCGGCACCAAGCATGAGGAAGATCAGCCGTCTCATCTTGTCATCGCTGATTTCGATACATGCAATGACAAGTGCACTTTTGAATACGGCAATCCCTGCCAGCATTTCTGCCCGGCAAATGTCTATGAGATGGAAGAGGATGAGATCGGTAAGCCAAAACTCAAACTGAATCCGTCGAACTGTGTGCATTGCAAGACTTGCGATATAGCGGATCCCTACGCTATCATTACGTGGGTAGTTCCGGAAGGCGGTGGTGGACCGAATTACTCGGACATGTAGCTGTCATCCGGCTTCAAAGAAAATGGCGCGATCTCATGTGAGTTCGCGCCTTACTTGTCTTGAAAATTCTCTAGAAGAGACTCTTAATAAAACCGCCGTCCACCTGAATGGCTGAACCAGTTATGTAGGCGGCGCGCTCAGATGCCAGAAAAGCTACGGCAAAAGCCACCTTTTCCGGTTCGGCAAGTCTGTTGGCCGGGATCGAACGTTGCCACGAGGCATAGATTTGAGCCACAGACACCTTAGACTTCTTGGACAGCTCTTTAGCGAAGTTCTTAAGGCGATCGGTCAACGTATACCCGGGGCAAATGCAGTTGACCGTGATCCTACTGGCTGCGACCTCATTGGCAAGAGTCTTTGAGAATCCGAGCACTCCCGCGCGTGCGGTGTTTGAGAGCATGAGATTGTCGAGAGGCTGCTTCGCAGAGATCGAAGTCAGATTAATAATCCTGCCCCATTTGCGGCTTTTCATCCCCGGCAACGCCAGGCGGCAGAGATTGATGGTCGACATAAGATTCTGATCTACGGCCCATCTGAAGTCAGAGTCGTCAAGTTTGTCGAATGTTCCAAGCGGTGGTCCACCTGCATTGCAAATGAGAATATCGATGTGACTGAATGCCTTTTCGACACTCTGTACCATAGACTCGATCTGCTTCTTGCTGGTGACATCTGCCTTGATGGGAAGCACTTCGGAACCTGTCATTGTACTGATGTTGTCTGCGGTACGCTTCAGTTCGTCCATATTCCTGGCGCAGATCGCAACACGGCATCCTTCCCTGGCGAGTTCGGTGGCGATTGCCTTGCCCAGACCCTTTGACGCCGCCGTGACCAGAGCTGTTTTTTTGTCAAGCCCGAGATCCATAGACTCACACCTTCATTTCTGAGAGTTCTTTGTATAGCACCACTGCGCTGCGGATGCCGCGATGGAAATCATCGAGTCCGAAAAATTCATTCGGAGAATGAGCGTTGCAATCCGGCTGGCAGAGGCCGAGCAGGATAGTGTCGACGCCGAGAAGTTCCTTGAACGTATTGACGGTTGGAATAGATCCTCCCTCTCTGATCCAGAATGGCTTCCTACCGAATCCGTATTCGAGAGCCTTTTCGGCCGCCTGCATTATGGGATTGTCTCTGGATACTATTGCCGCTGGTGCGCCGCTGACTTTGGTCACCTCGACTCTGACAGAAGGTGGTGCGATTTGTTTCAGATATGCCTCCAGCAGATCACAGACTTTCACGGGGTCCATCTTCGGAACGAGCCTCATAGTGATCTTGCAGCCTGCCCACGACGGCAAAACAGTCTTCTGACCTTCTCCCATATATCCGCCGAAGATGCCATTGCAGTCGAGCGTCGGTCTCGCCCACTTCCGCTCAAGCGTCGTATATCCTTTCTCTCCCAGGAGTTCATTGACTTCCAGGTCGCGCTTGTAAGCCATCTCATCGAATGGCAGCTTCGCAAATTCCTCTCGCTCCCAGTCCTGTATCGGCATCACGTCATCGTAGAAACCATCAACTGCAATGCGATTATCGTTATCATGGAGCTTGGCAATCATGCTGCAGAGGACAGTTATCGGATTAGCGACCGCGCCCCCGTATGATCCGGAATGGAGATCGCGATTGGGTCCGATGACTTTGACCTCGCACGGAGCGATGCCTCGCAGCCCGTAAGTAAGCGCAGGCATGTCCTTTCCGAATTGAGCTGTATCTGAAATAATCGCCAAATCCGACTTCAACATTTCCTGATTCTTCTCGATGAACTCATCAAGATGCAGCGATGCAATCTCTTCCTCGCCTTCAAATACGAGTTTCACATTGATCGGCAGTTCGCCTCCGTTGTGCATGAACGTCTCGAGAGCGTGGACATGTGCCATTAACTGTCCCTTGTCATCGGCAGCGCCTCTAGCGTAGATAATGCCGTCCTTGATGACCGGGATGAACGGCGGAGAGTCCCACAAGTGGATCGGATCGACAGGCTGAACATCATAATGTCCGTAAATCAGCGCTGTCGGTTTCCCCCCAGCCTTCAGGTGCTCGGCATACAGGATCGGGTGGCCCGGGGTCTCTATAATTCGTGGTGAGAAACCAATCCTGGATAAGTAATTGCGAAGAAACTCGCATGCCGCACGAATATCTTTCTTGTGCTCCGGCTGAGCCGAAACTGATGGTATTTGGAGAAACTCAACTAACGTGTTATCGAAGCGCTTGATATTCTGACTGATATACTCCTCGTGTTCCTTCATTACGACTCCTTGTGTGAATGGCCTACCTTATGGAAATTTGGTGCGTCTGTCAACACATTTTGAAACAGAGGGGGATGTTAGGTATCTGTCTCCACGACTCTTCGGTGCACAACATTTTTCTTGCAGAAAGACGTAAATGTTCGTAAAATCGGAAACTTATGGCTGCAGAAATGATCAGAATAGATGGAAGCTTCGGAGAAGGCGGAGGGCAAATCCTCAGAACAAGCCTGTCGCTCGCAACTCATCTCTGCCGTCCGATAGAGATAGTCAATATCCGAAAGAGCCGCCGGACCCCCGGCCTTATGCCGCAGCATTTAACTGCGGTCAAGGCTTGCAAGAGAATCTGCGGTGCCGAGGTGCAGGGGGACAAGATCAAATCGGAGAGTCTGCAGTTCCATCCCCAAAAGGTCAAACCGGGCAAGTACACTTTCGACATAGCTGAAGGGAGGAGATCTGCTGGGAGCGCCACCCTCGTCATACAGACCCTTCTCCTGCCGCTCTTCTTCGCCGGTGGTGAGTCGCAGATCAAGGTAAAGGGCGGAACACACGTCCCATGGAGTCCCCCAGCCACATATCTAAAACAGGTGTTCTTGCCTTCATTGGCGATGATTGGCCTTCACTCGCAGATGAAGATATCACGTTGGGGATGGTATCCTGAAGGTGGGGGGGAAATATCCTGCTCGATACAGTCAGCCAAGGGAATAAAACTTCACGACTACACTGACAGAGGGAAGTTTGTCAGATTGACTGGTCTATCGGCTGTTTCAAACCTGCAGTTTTCGATAGCGGAGCGCCAGCGGAAACGTGCGCATCAGATTCTCAAGGAAGCCGGCTATGGAGCGAATATTGTCAGCAAAGAGGTCCGATCATCCGGCAAAGGGACAATCCTCTTTCTGACAGCAGAATTCGAGAAAATTATCGCGGGATTCTCGGTTCTGGGCGAGAAGGGCAAGCCTGCTGAGATAGTCGCTGAAGAAGCAGCAATGCAGTTCATAGATTTTATCGGTAAAGATGTTTGTATCGGCAGTCACCTCGCTGATCAGATATTGCCCTATCTGTGCCTGGCGCGGCGCAAATTCAAGCTTGATGTCTCTGCTCTGACCACTCACCTCATCACCAATCTCTGGGTAATAAAGAAGTTCTTCGACTTTAAGGTCGAGATCAAAGGCCAAGTGGGATTCCCCGGGTATATCACTGTCGAACCCAATAAGTAGGCTTGTATCCAGTCTGACGTGCAGTCGGACTGAAGACATGTCGTAATCTGATTCTAACGACAGGCGTCATTTCTATGTCGGAACCCGTCAAGTACAAAGGCCATGTCGAGGGCTCAGTCCTGAGGAGCATATTCAGGATGGGTCTGCCTTCCATGATTGGGTTTGGTGCCGCAAATGTATACGACATCATCGATATGTTCTGGCTTGCGAGACTCGGTGTAGACCCACCCGCCGCAATCACATTCTTCTTTGCGTTCTTCTGGGTGATATCATCTGTGAACATGATCGCCGGTACTGGAAGTGTCTCTATCATTTCACAGAATTTCGGATCGGGAAATATTGACGCCACTGAGGTCTCAATTAAGGAGACATTCATTCTCAAAGCTATCCTTGCAGTCGGATTCGGCGCCATCGGCCTGCTGATTCTGGAGCCTGTTCTGACACTGCTTGGGGCTGAAGGCAGCGTGCTTCGGATGGCACTCGAATACGGACGTATCCAGCTCTATGCCATGGTGTTTCCCTTCTGTGCGTTCACAGTTTACACAGCCTTGCGGGGAATAGGCAATCCGAAATGGGCAATGACACTGATGCTGACCTCAATCGCTCTGAATATGATTCTCGATCCAGTGCTTATCTTCGGATGGTGGATATTCCCTGAACTTGGAGTTGCCGGAGCTGCGTGGGCTTCCATAATCGGCTACGCATTCTCAGTGATTGCCGGACTTGCGCTGTTTTGCGGAGGTGTCTTTAATGTGAAATTGCACCTGGTCGGAAAGATTCGGCTTGGAATCAACACTATGTTCAAGATTATGCGAATCGGAGCGCCTTCGGGGATAAGCGCGGTATCTTTTTCACTCTCTCGCTCGGTCCTAATGTGGTTCGTAGGCTATTACGGTACAGAGATTGTCGCAGCTTATGGGGTTGGAAACAGGATTTCCGCGTTTGGCATTATGGTGGTTGTCGGGCTCGGGCTCGGTATCTCTGCGCTTATCGGTCAGATTCTGGGTGCTGAGAATCACGAACGCGCATGGAAGACATCAAAGCAGTCGATCTGGCTCTCCACGGTAGTCATGACTGCCTTCGGGGCAGTCTGTTTCTTTGGAGCAGATTTGCTGATGCGAATGTTCTTTGACTCGTCAGCAGGCGGACAATCGGCGCAGGTTCACCATGCGGGAGTAGTCTTTCTGAGAATCATCGCCTTTTCATTTCCGTTTGTCGGGATCTTTATCACTATTGAGCAGGTGTTCTGCGGTGCAGGTAAGAATCTGCCCCCAATGCTCTTCGGCATAGCTGCAAACTGGCTTCTGGAGATTCCGCTTATCTGGGGATTGGCCTGGATGGCCGGCATGAACGAGACCGGGGTCTGGTTAGCCGTAACGGCTGCGCATGTAATCGCTACAGCGGCTTTCATCGTCTACTATCACAGAAAGACCTGGCTGCATTATCGTGTCAAGACGACTGCCCCGGCATGAGACGCTCAGTCGATGCCGAACTCAGCCCTGAGTGCCGTGGCGGCCTCATCAATCTGAGAGACTTTCACCACACAACTTATCGAGGAGAGGGACGTCGAGATCGCCTCGATGTTAATGCCTGCCTTCGATAGAGCCGAAAACAATCTTCCTCCCGATCCGGGCTGGCCTGACAGCATGTGCCAGGAAACAGTGAGGATGGCTATGTCGGAGCGTGAAGATATGTCGTCGAACTGAAGTGTGCTCTTCATATCGTTGAGGAGCTGGATTGCTGCGTCGACATCCTTCTCTCTCAATGCGAATGCAATATTGGCACGATTGTGCTTGCCGGGACTCGAAATCACTAACTCGACATTGTATCCTCGCGCTCCCAGAGCCCCGAATATGTCTGCTGCAATGCCAGGACTGTCAGGCACGTTGTGAATAACGACCTCTGCAACATCGCATATGGTAGTCAAGTGAACATCAGGCATAGGATCTCCTTTTCTTGTTAGGGTAAGACGTTGGTGTATTGATGTCAATTTCTTTTTGAATTGACATCGAAAAAAGAGATCGCTTAAATAACAACATGACATCTCTGCGTATTAGCGGTTCGACCGTTCTTTTGGGAGTAGGGGTCGTATTTATGCTGGTGAGCGGTCTATATGCCGACCTTACCGGTAACATGCGTCCGGCCTCGGTCGTGCACAAAGTGGACGGACGAATCTACTTATCTATGGGACATCTCGAAGGTCTCACGGGAAACTGGATGGTCAGCAGGCTACCGAATAACCTGAGCACACCTCATGTGCCTCTTACGTGGATTGGAGATGATCTCTGCCGCATTGAGCCTGCTGCATTCATTTACGAACAGATTGTTGTTGGAGATACGGTTTGGCTGACGGAGGTCCGGTTGCCGGATACCGAACGAACCGGAACATCCGTCAAACTGGCGGTCACCAAGCTTCCAGTATCGACTGATGAAACGCCTGTCACCTGGAATGATTGGGATTTTCGAGAGGCGGTGTACACACACCTCGGAGAAACAGTAGACAGCTTGTTGGAGGATGAAAGCGGCAATTCCGTCTGGTTCCTTTGGCCCGAGGCAGAGGTGCGGTTCTCGAACGGAAAAGTTCTTCGAGCGGATGCGATCGGGGAATCGCTCAGAAGACTCTGCTCGAACTGGGATCCGTTTTCAGTATGGATCGAGCATTTCAGGCACATCAATGACACCCTGGTGGTGGCGAGGACGAATGAGTTCACATTCGAAACCAATTTTGCCAGCCGTTGTGGCAGACGGCTCTCGTTCATAGATTCCCCAGGATTCTACGCTGTCGACATGACGGATACCGGAGGTATAGCTGAGAGATACGGATTTGGTGCTGGTGCGTATGAAATCTCTGATATCACTGCATCGACTCTAACACTCGTGAAACGCCCTACCTATTACGATCTCAATGCGATCGACACGATTTTTTACGATGCGCACGATTCATACGACGATGCCAAGCTCGCTTTTGAATTGGGTGAGGTGGATATATTGGAGATCGCCCCATTCGATGTAAGGAAATTCGAGGACAGTTATGAGATCATATCTCACAAACTTGATGCCGCAGCATTCCTGAGCGTGAACAATCAGAAACCATATTTCTCCAACAATCTTTTCGCGACGGCACTGAATTATCTCATCGACATTGAGTCGCTATGCCGCGTCCCTCTCGATCGTATGGTAAGTCCGATAAACGTGTCCGCTCTGGCTTGCGACAGCAGTCTGACGGCTACTTTTTCGTACGACAGACGGAAGGGCAGGAAGCTTCTTCAGCAGATTGATGATCTTCCGGAATTTATGTCGCTCTTGCTGACCGACGCTGATGATGTGGCACTTGTCAGAACTGCAGAGTTCATTCGAGGAACACTCGAGCGCGAGAATATTCATCTGACCATATACACTACTCCATTCACCTCGGATACTTCGAAAGTGAATGATATCTTTCGTTCATTTGATCTGATGCTGGCCAGACTCGATAATCCGGCGGGGTTAGATGCTCAGCTCCTGTATCAGTCCTACTTCCACGGAGGAGTCGAAAATCTGCAGTGGAATCGGTCATTGTACCACACCACTGAACTGGATGAACTCTTCGAGCGGTACTATACTTCCTGCTTTGACAATTCGGTCGCCGGACGAAACATGCAGCGGCGGATAGTCGCGTCGCACCTTCATGCGCCCTCCGGAGTCTGGCTGTATCGCCCGGTCAGGTATCTCGCTGTGTCGCCCCGAGTACTCTCTGTGGAGTTCGGTGAGTCCGGCATCATTGATTTGAGACGAATCGAAGTCGAGCAACAATGAAAATCGGCACCAGGTACACCCTGTTCTCTCTTGTTGCAGCCGCTGTGCCTATAGGGTTGATTGTTGCGGTTCTGTTCGTTTTCACGCATCATGAACTTGAGAGGATGCAGGCGAAAGACCTGGAGAATGTCAGGCAAGCAGTCAGTTCCGATATTGCTGATCTGCAGCGTGCGGTGGTTTCGGATATTGGCGTGATTTCGGAAGATCTCGAATGGACAAGGCTCCTCCTTCAGAAGGATGCTTCCGAGCGAATTGACCAGCTTGCGCTGATCGAAAAAGCGACGAGCCACTGTGAGCTGCTTGGCCTCAAATATATTGAATTGATATCACCCGACTCGATTCTTCTCGCGAGATCGGGAGATTACTCCGACTTCGGGCTGGGCATAGATCGCCCTCTGCTTGATACGACTTCTGCCAAATCTGGCGGCGGCGGGCTTGCAGCTCTCGATGTGGCGGGTGATACTGAAGCATGCATGATCGCATCCAGAGGCATCTACTACAGGGGGAATCTAATCGCGTACCTGCAGGGCGGAAAGGTACTGGATTCGAATTACCTATCGCACTTGAAAAGTGTCACCGGGTGTGCATTCGCACTCCTCATTGACGGGAGATTACATGGATCAGGTCTGGATAGAACTGATCGCGATCTAAGTCTGAGCGGGACCGTTGCCTTCACCAGCATTGACGGATCGAGTGACATATTAGTTGGGTTTGAGAAACCGGAATCGAATGTCGAGAGACTGCTCGCGCACAGCCTGTGGCTCTATGGGCTCGTTGCTCTTGCCGGCATTGTTCTTTCCGGAGTGATAGGATATTTCAGCTCACGCCACCTCACAGTCCCGGTCAATGAACTCGTTCGGGCCGCCGAAGATATCTCCCGCGGGAAGTTTGAGCAGAGGATCATTTGGTTCGCCAAAGATGAACTGGGCACGCTTGTCGAAGGCTTCAATTCAATGTATGACAGGCTGAAAGTGTCTCAGGAGAAGCTGATCCAGACCGAGAAAGTAGCTGCATGGAAACAGATGGCACGCAAGGTGGCACATGAAATCAAGAATCCGCTCACGCCGATACGGCTCTCTGTCGAAGACCTCAAAAGGAGCTATGATTTAAAATCACCGGAGTTTGAAGAGATATTGAATGGAGCAGTGGAGACGATAGGGAGCGAAATTGCAAGGCTGACACGCCTGACCGATGAATTTTCGCAGTTCGCTCGTCTTCCTGCGCCTGAATTGCTGAATCGGGACATCCGCCCGGTGATCGCGGACGCGCTGAGAATATATGGAGAGAAGATCAGAGCAGAGAAGCTGAGAGTCAAGTTCCCTCAGAACGTGGTCTCTGTCGCATTAGACGCGGATCTGTTTTCTCAGGCGCTTGTCAATCTTGTCAAGAACGGTTTTGAAGCGGCGGGTGAAAATGGAATAGTCGATGTTGTTCTCGAAGAGGGGAGCCGCATTGCCCGGGTGTGTGTCGAGGACAACGGGCCGGGTGTTTCCGACGAGGCTGTGCAGAAGTTATTCACGCCGCACTTTACGACAAAGAAAGATGGGACCGGCCTTGGACTTGTTATAGCGTACAGGATCGCTTTTGACCACGGCGGTCGGATTCGATTCGAGAAACGCGACCCCAATGGATCGCGCTTCATAATCGTCCTGCCGTTGGTGGAAAGGTAGTTATGAGCAAAAGGATTCTCATAGTCGATGACGAGCCGAATATCCTCAAATCGCTTTCAGGGCCATTGGGCCGCGAGGGGTACACTGTCGAGACTGCAGCGGACTTCGCCGATGCTGTTGGCGCAAATGACGGCAGCTTTGATGTCCTGCTGCTCGATGTGTGGCTGCCGGATGGTGACGGCGTCAAGCTTCTGCAGCAATTCAAGAAGGACTATCCGGATCAGGCTATAATTATGATGTCGGGGCACTCTACAATCGGGACGGCTGTTTCCGCTGTCAAACTCGGGGCGTTTGATTTCCTCGAAAAGCCGCTCTCACTTGAAAAAGTTCTTGTCACGATAGAAAATGCGATTCACTTCCTGTCTCTGAAGAAAGAGAACGTTGAGCTCAGAAAGGCAGTCGAAAAGAAGTACGAACTTATCGGTGCGAGCGACGCTATTCGTGATGTTCAATCGAGGATTCAGTCTGCGGCGACATCAAATGCGCGAATACTGATCCGCGGGGAAAGTGGTACAGGCAAGGAGATTGTAGCCAGGCTCATTCACATTAAGAGCAATCGTTCGAGAATGCCTTTTGTGGCTATCAACTGTGCTGCTGTACCGGATGAGCTGATTGAGTCTGAACTATTTGGCCACCGAAAGGGTGCATTTACAGGCGCTGTCAACGCCAGAGTAGGAAGATTCGAGAAGGCTGACGGGGGCACTCTGTTTCTTGATGAGATCGGTGATATGAATCTCAGGACTCAGGCAAAACTCCTTCGCGTGATCGAAGATGGTGAAGTGGAAATACTCGGCGGTGGGTCTGTCAGTGTTGATGTGAGGATCATCTCCGCAACCAACAGGAATCTTGAAGGAATGATCGCCGATGAGAAGTTCAGAGAGGATTTGTTTTTCAGGCTGAATGTCTATCCAATCGACATCCCGCCCCTGAGATTTCGCAAGGATGATATCCCGCTCTTAGTCGAGCATTTCGTATCGAATATCTGCAGTGAGTACGGCAGGAAGGATATTAATACAAGCAAGGATGCAATGAAATCCCTCATGAAATTCGATTACCCGGGCAATGTCCGCGAGCTGGCAAATCTTGTAGAGCGCATCCTGATCGGAAATGATTTCTCCAACATAAGTGCTGATGACGTGAAGGATGCTCAGGGTGCATCAATACGCATACGATCGACCAGCACCAAACTCAAAGAGGCCACCGAAGAATTTGAGTCGGAATTCATTCAGAGAGTCATCAAAGAAGTCGGGGGCAACATGACCGATGCTGCTGCCCGTCTTGGCCTCGAAAGAAGCCACTTATACAAAAAGATGAGTGCTCTGGGGTTGAAGCGGGATCAGAACCATTAGTTTTAGGCTTCGATCACAATCTACCAGCAGGGTCACATGATCCACAACGGTGAAATCAGCTATGAGCAGAAGGCTCTGGAGTGGTGGCAAGCCGTCCTGCTGGCCGTAGCGTTGTTTTTCCTTGGGATTTTAGTCCTCTCCGCCCTTTCGTTCTTTTTGCACCAGAGAGTGGCTGCACTCATCATGGAACTATGCGTGTACTTTCTGCCCGCGGCTGTCATTGTTCACGTACTGAAACTGCGATCGGCCGGTGTGGGCAGGATCAGACGACTTGCGGACCTGCGCTTGATACTCCTCATACCCATTGCAGGACTTGGCTGGGCAGCTGCAGTCACCCCGCTTGTCGAAGTGGCTCACTCGGTCTATCCCATACCGAAGATCATCCTCGACTCGCTGGTAACGTTGATGATGGCGGACACTGTCCCGGAGTTTATCTGGGTAGTTTTTCTTATTGCCCTTGTCCCCGCAGTTGCTGAGGAGCTCGTGTTTCGCGGAATCGTGCAACCGGCACTGATAGTGCGTTTTGGGCCGATTGCAGGCATCGGGCTGACTTCTCTCGTATTTGCGACAATCCACCTGAACCCCTGGTCATTCGGTCCACTTTTGATTCTCGGAACCTTTTTTGGAATAGTGTCGTACAAAATCGGTACTTTTTGGGCGGGTGCGCTCGCGCATTTTGGGAATAACCTGTTGGCGCTCGCAACGCTTAATAGCATCCGTGCTGTAGATTATACCAGTTTGACTGAGACGACCCCATGGTATATATTCGTTCCAGGCTTGATTGCGGCGATTGGAGGCACGCTCATTATCGCGAGGCGGAAAAGTGATGGCAGTTCTCCGACCGATGAAGATTCTGGTACAATTGCATTGACGAATGAGCCGGTTGATACGATATAGGATATATAACTCATGAGCAAAAACTCGAATGATACATTAATCGATTCCCTGAAGCTGTTCGCGCAGACTGCGAAGATAATGAATCGCACGCTCAATAAGGGCGAGCTGGTGGACATTGTCCTTGAGGAATCACGCGGTATTTCATCATGTCGCGCAGCTACACTGTTGCTGACGGGTCTCGATCCGGCCCACAATGAATTCTACGCGTCCGCTGATCGAATGAAACGCCGTCTTGAGCTGCCTGCCGATTATCTGCCGCAACCGGGAGATGCGGGTTCGTTCGCTGAATTCGTCACAGTTCCCGAAGATGATCGTCTGCGGGCTGTTATTCGCGATCAGTTTGAGGTTGATGTCTCGACTCGTCTGCGGCTCACCCTGCGCAGCAGGGACTCGCATTTAGGTTTCGTGGATTTGTACGATCCTCAGGATCAGTCCGGATTGAGCCGGCATGTTTTCGAGGTACTCGCAGCTTTATCGGATTTGTTTGTGATCGCATGGGACAACGCCGAGTTGTATGAACAGATGCATCGGAAATCACTCCAGAATAAGCTCCTGCTGGACTCAACACAGATGCTGTCATCATCAATTGAACTTGATGAAGTGCTTGAGAACATGATGATCGCTCTTAAGAAAGTCGTCGATTATGACGCGATCGGGATCTTTCTCGTGAAGAAAGAGACGAACCGACTAGAGCCGCGCGTTTGGAGAGGATTCGATCAAAATGACAGCATGCATCGTCTTGGAACGAAGCTCGGTGAAGGTCTGGTCGGTTGGGTTGTCGAACACGGAGTCGGTGTTTACGTTCCAGACACGCTGAAGGATAATCGCTACATAGAGGCGCGACCGGAGACACGGTCAGAACTCGTTGTGCCGATAAAGGCGGATGATAAGATAATAGGCGCATTCAATGTCGAATCGGACCTGGTGGACCCATACTCCCAGGAAGATCTTGATTTCCTGACAGTCTTCGCCTCGCAGGCTGCAGTGTCAATCGAGCGAGCGCGAATGTACAGGCAAATCATGTTCAACCGGCAGTTTGAAGAGCAGTTGAATGTTGCGAGAATGATCCAGCAGACGTTCTTGCCGCGCAAGAATCCTACGGTCAAAGGGTTTGATATTGCCGGAAGGAACATTCCTTCGCAGAAGGTCGGCGGCGATTACTATGATTTTATCCAGATTGTTGACAATCAGATAGGAATTGCCATCGCCGATGTATCCGGTAAAGGCATGCCGGCAGCTCTGATAATGGCAGCATTCAGGGCGTCACTCATCGCTGAGATACGAAATAACTATGCAATACGAACCATACTGCAGAAAGTGAATCGCTTGCTGCATGAGAGCATGGACGGCGGAAGCTTTGTTACGGCAGTCTATGGAGTTCTCGACTGCAAGAACAGGATTCTGACTTTCTCGAACGCAGGTCATAATCCGCCGATACTTCTGAGAAAGGACGGCACGTCTGAGGAGCTTGTGGAAGGTGGTCTGGCGCTCGGAATCCTCGATGACCGTGTATATGAGGAGCGGCCCGTATATGTCGGGTCGGGCGATCTAATTGTCCTTTTCACTGATGGTGTCAGCGAGGCTACTGCCGCAGACGGGGAGCAGTACGGTGAAAAACGGATTGTCGATAACCTGGTGGATAACCGTGAGAAGTCTGCGGAGGAGCTCGTGCAGCTGATAATAGACTCTGTGAACGAATTCTCTGCTGATGACTTTGTGCCGGATGATTTGACCCTCATCGTAGTCAAGGCATTGTAGTCAAAGCGTTTGTTATCATCGAGGAACTGATTATACGAAGCTGCAATCGATGGCTTAACGGGGTTGACAAAACGGGGAACTGCCTGTACCTTGTCCCGTACAATTCGCAGGATTGTGTTTGATTTAACAGGAGAAAGACATGTTCGCAAAGCATTATGGGAAATTGACGATTATGATCGCATTTGGTCTTCTAATATTAGCACTATCCTGCGGCGATGATCCGCTGGAGCCCATTATTATTGAGTTGGGTGGTACGATGGTCGTGGCTCACGTGCCATCTTCCGACGCAATAACCATTGATGGCGTGCCTGACGCTACATGGGACAGGGCCAAGAAATTCCAGATTGTCGCGAAGAGCTCAATCGGGAGCCCTACCGTAATCGATATGAAGGCTGCCACCGATTCGGCGTTTTTCTACATGCTTGTATCCTGGGAAGATCCCACACGGGATGTCGAGCCTGATCATTGGCTCTTTACAGACTCGACCGGTGGACATGTCATGACCGGCGGTCAGGATTTCTTTTTCATGGTGCTCGACGATGGAAGGAACGGCGATGTTGGCGGGGATTGCGCCCAGATGTGTCATACAGTTGAAGTACCTTCCGGTGATTCTACGACTACCGTGGATTCTATGCGCAATAGCGGCACGGGAATGGTTGATGCATGGATTTGGAGATCGGGACAAACCGATCCATCATCTGTTCTTGACGATATGCATTTTCTCGCTGGCGATATCGTCGGATTCGATCTCACCGTGTTGACTGATCCGATCTGGGGATGGAATATAGTAGACCCTGACTCCGTTCGCGATCCAGTTGCAATGCACCGCGATTCTCTTTTCTACACCGGAGAGTTTCTTTATCGAGCAGATTCGGTCGAGTTTAAGGGCGGATTCAAGGGCCCGCAGGGTGAGGCGGTATTTTGGCCGTATCTCGCAACTGTGCCCGGATACGTAGTCGAAGGTTCTCCTCCCAATAATCCGGATGAGAGCTTGTGGGAAGTTGTCGCCAAAGGTGCATACGATGACCTCGCAAACCGATGGACACTCGAGATCAGGCGTAAGATGAATACGGGTCACAGCGACGACATACCGTTTGTCCTTGGGGAGCGGCTTAATTGTTCGGCCGGCATCAAGAACAGCCCTGTCGGGAACTCTCCATACCCGCACTACGCTACCGAGCCGTTCGACATACAATTCTAAGTTATATCCTGTCGAGTTATGGCCGCACATGTCATGTGTGCGGCCTTTTTTGCTGTCCCATGTAATATGTGACTGAATTGCACTCAATTCGATTCGCAGAAGGCAATTCGGCTTGTGGCATCCGCCCATTTTTGTTACTTTTGATCATTGTAATATGTGTGGCTTATAAGGAGGAACCATGGCCCTCAAGACATATGACGAGTATAAGGATTCGCTGAGGAAAATGCGTCCAAATGTGCACAAGTTCGGTGAGCTGATCAATGATGTCACAACGCATCCAGCTACAAAGAGAACTGTAGAAGGACATGCTCAGATTTACAAACTGCAGCATGATCCGGATATGAAACACATGGTAACCGTGCAGTCCGACCTGATCGATGAACCGATCTCGCGATATCTCTCGATCATAAAATCCCCAGAGGAGCAAATCGCCAACTCGATGATGAAGAGACTTATGTTCCACACCACGGGGACATGCACCGGCGGGCGCTGTGCCGGTTGGACCGCCTTGAATGCAATGTACATATCGACATTTGACATGGACAATGATCTTGGCACGGGCTATCATGATAGGCTCCTCACATGGCTGAATGACGCTCAGAAGCGCGATATTACGATCTCCGGCGCGCTAACCGATCCGAAGGGTGATCGCACGAAGAAACCGCACGAGCAGGAAGATCCCGACATGAACCTGCGCATTGTCGATAAGCGCGAAGATGGAATCGTCGTGCGCGGCGCGAAGGTAATGATATGTGGCATAGCAGCGGCCAACGAGGTCTTCATTCTGCCCGGCTCGGCATATAGAGATGAAGATAAAGACTATGCGATATCTTTCGTCATTCCGCGCGATATCGAGGGCCTGACGATTGTCGAGGCGAGGCATATTAGCGATGGACGAGAGGTTGAGGAGGAAGCAGGATTCGATGCGCCGATAGATGGCGGTGGAATCACACAAGCTTACCTGTTTTTCGAAGATGTGTTCGTTCCTAACGAGCGGGTCTTCATGTGCGGGGAGGCCAGATACACGGGGCCGACCGTTGTGAATTTCATCCTGCCGTACAGATCGGCGATAGGCGGATGCGTAGCGGGGCAGGGGGATATCAAGATCGGTTCCGCACTATTGACATCGAGAGCTGGTGGCCTTTCCGATAGAGTGTTCTCCGACAAAGTGACGAACATGATCATAAACAACGAGACGACATACTCAGTCGGCATTGCTGCCGCAGCACTCGGAAGGAAACATCCATCGGGAGCATGGCAGCCCGATCCGCTCCTCGCCAATGTGAACAAAGTGCATGTTGCAACACTGCCGTATGAGACTTCGCGTCTCGCGCAGGATATTGCCGGCGGAATCGGCGAGACCGGCTGCATGCCATCGGCGGTGGATTTCAACGATCCGAACTATGGTCACCTCGTCAGGAAATATCTGAAAGCGGCGAAATCGGCTGAATCCCGCGCGAAAGCTGCACGTATGGTAGAGTGGTCGACAATCGGCGCGGGAGTGCCGGGATGCATGCATGGTGGAGGATCGCCGGATGGTGCGAAGATGTTCGTAAGAATGTTCTACAACACCGAGAAGTCTGTTGAAATGGTGAAGCGCCTGGCAAAGATAGAAGAAGATATTCCCGATCCGGGGAAGAAACCGAAGAAGTAGCCGGGGAAATTATGGTATCTGGAGAAATCGAAATTGCTATATCTGAAATGAGTTCGCCCGTCGGACAGCTGATCGTTGCATCAACATCGAAGGGGCTTTGCAGGATAGCCTTCGGAAGAGATCCGGAGCCCGGCCTGTATACATGGTTCGAAGAGAACTTCCCGACAGCGGTCCCGATCAAGAGTCGTTCTGCGAACAGAGTAATCACTGACGCGCTCAAGGAATACTTCGCTGGCAAGAGAAAGAAGTTCGATTTCAAACTTGATCTCATTGCCGAAGGTTTTCAACGTAAGGCGCTGCTCGCCCTTGCCAGGGTGCAGTATGGCCGCACAGTCTCCTACGGAGAGCTAGCAGCCGAAGCGGGCAATCCGAGAGCAGCACGGGCGGCTGGGACCGCATGCGCGCGAAATCCGATCGCCATTGTGATCCCGTGTCATCGAGTGATAGCCGGAGACGGTTCGCTGGGTGGATACGGAGGGGGTGAAGACCATAAGCGCTTTCTACTGAAACTGGAAGGCGTTAGTATATAGAAATAACCACTCTGAGTATATTTGAAAGGAAGTAGGGATGGATCCTCGCGTGGAAAAACTGGCTGAAGTCATGGTCAACTATTCGCTGGAGTTGAAGAAAGGTGACTGGGTCAAAATTCAGGGCACGGTAGGTGCGATGCCTTTTATTAAGGCGTTTTATAAGAAGGCTGTCGAGGTCGGTGCAAATCCGTTCTACACGGCTGTTGTCGATGATCTTGCTGAGATTTTTCTCAAAAACGCGTCCGATGAGCAGTTGAAGTTCGTTTCCGAGACGCAGAAATACGAAGCGGAGCACATGGATGCACTTATGGCTGTGTTCGGCTATGAGAACACCAAGTTCCTGAGCAACACCGATCCCAAGAGGCAGGCCATGGCTCAGTCTGCCAGAAAACCGCTATTCGAGAAAATCCTCGAGCGCACCTCGAAAGGGGAAATGCGCTGGTGTGGAACCGGATTCCCGCTGCTCTCAGCCGCTCAGGATGCCGAGATGTCGTTATCTGAATACGAGGAATTCGTCTATGGTGCGGGCGCGCTCGATTTGAAAGACCCGGTATCGCATTGGAAAGAGGTCTCTCGCAAGCAGGCTGAAATCTGCGAGTTTCTTGACACAAAGAGCGAGTTCAAGATCGTGGGCAAAGATACGGAATTGACATTCAACGCAGGTGGCCGCAAGTGGATCAATTGCGATGGCAAAGAGAATTTCCCGGATGGTGAGATTTTCACCGGCCCAATCGAAAACAGCGTCAACGGCAAAATTCACTACTCGTTCCCCGCCTGCTATGCCGGTCGTGAAGTGCAGAATGTCGCGCTCACTTTCAAAGACGGCAAAGTCGTAGATTTCACTGCTGACAAGAACTACGATTTCCTCGAAGAGATGCTCAACATGGATGAAGGCGCAAAGTACGTCGGCGAGATAGCTATCGGCACGAATTATCAGATCAAGCAATTCACTCGGAACACGCTCTTTGACGAGAAGATCGGCGGAACGTGCCATCTCGCAGTGGGTGCATCGCTGCCGGAATCGGGTGGAGTCAACAAGTCGGCGCTGCATTGGGATATGGTCTGCGATCTCCGCGAAGGCGGCGAGATTCACGGAGACGGCGAGATATTCTATAAAGACGGCAAGTTCCTGACTCACGAGTGGTAAGAACGTATTGTGAAGGACGAACGTGATTGATGTCGTGATCATAGTCTGGCTGCTCTGCGGCCTCATAGCAATGCTGATTCAGTGGATTGGCTGGTATGATTCCAAGGGCGTGAAGATGCAATATGGTGACACGAGCGATCTGGGCTGCGGGACATTTATGGTCGCGCTACTTGGACCTATTTCGATCATTATTGTACTGGCTATTCGTCACAGAGATAGAAAAGCCAAGTAGGGTGGAACGTGTTCCACCGATTCATCTGACGACCATCTGTGATTCGCGGCGAAGTATTATGTTTACCGTTCCTCGATTGCGAGTTTAGTTTATCATTGCAAGCCGCAGGATGGTGGAACATGTTCCACCCTACGTGGCTTTGCCTAATCTCCGACTAATTCGACACGTGAGAAATCCACGAGTGAAACGACAGCGATTGTCTTCTGGATGGCTATTCCTTCTGCGGGAGCAAATATGTTTACGACTTTTCGACCTTCGACATAAAGAATATTGGCTACTCCATTGTATACAACCGCATTGTCAGACTCTGGATGCTTGTTCAGCCACGCCTGAGAGCGGTGGCAGATTGCCTTTCCCATTTTGTAACTCCATCAGCCCCCGTCATTGGTCATGTTCTTCAATATCACACCAATCATACCACGTTCATTGCGCTGTGTCAAGGCGTTCTAAGCGAGTACAAGACTCCATTCTTAAAGGATGCATAGTAAAGTATCGTGCTGCGCTCCCCTAAGTTAGCTTCCGAAGTGGAGACAGGGTGAATTACCCAGTAGTAACGTATTGTGCCGTACTCTGTCTTCGACTCTTCAGTAACCACCCACCCGCATCGGCGGATGATTACCTCTTTCTTGGCTATGGTGTCTAGGTAAATGGAAGCCTCGCTGACCCAGTTCCGGAACTGATCTTCTGTTGTCGTGCCCGGCTGCATTTGCGAGTATGCCGTTAGACATAATTGCAGATCTCGCGTGTACGTGCTCGTCGTGCACGTGCACAAACATGCTAAGATTAGGCAAGTAGCGAATCCAAAGACGCTCTCCTTGACATCCACATTTACACTCCTTTCCGGCGCTGTCAGTTAAGCAGCGCACGAGCTATTCGGCCACCTCTTCTCCAAGAGAATCACCGTCGCATATCAGCACCCACGTCCCTTCCCGATTGGCTTCCTTGACGGGTTCTTCAGCCTCGTAGGTGATCGGCTTTGCTTTGAGGTTCTCAAGTTGCGCGTCATAGTTTGTGTGGCACTCGTTGGGATTGGATTGTCGTCCGAAAATCCGCGTAAGTCGGCAGTAAAACATCTCTTCGCAGAGCGGGCATGGCACTCGCTGATATTCGTTTACCACTCTCCACTCGCTTCCGTTTTTCAGTCGATACAGCCGATTAGTCTGTTCTGAACGAATCCAGCTACTTTCTTCCATAGTCGCTCTCCAGTTTACATTCATCGGGACAGGGGCGGCATAGCCCTTGGACGGGTGCCCCACAGCTTGCTGTGGCTTAGTCACGTTACCAACCCCGTTTACCCCTGTTGTCAATCACACATTTCAATATCTAACCAATCATACCACGTTCGCTGTGCTATGTCAAGCCAAATGCGGGCCGCGGACATTGCGAGCGTAATGTGTGAAATGTCAGGACCACAAGGGTCCTGACCTACGCTAGAATATTGCGAGATTTGCGGGGAGGTAGCATTCGAGGTCGCCGAAGCGCTTGTTCGACATCAGAAGATTGATTTCACGAATTTGCATCCCAATCTTGAGAAGATGCTGCACCATCTTTGCATTTGACCCGGGGCAGAATATCAAAATCACTTTTGTCTCTCGATCAAGCTGACGCCTGATCGACCAATTCACCATGTCAGCGAGATATTGCGGTTCGCGTGCCGAGATTGGAGCGATAGGACCTTCGGGCTGAAGGACAGAATAGCCGACCGGCCTGCGACCATCATAGAACATCACAACTTCCGTGTCCGGCTTATCGAGTGCGAATTTGTGATCCTCCGGACGCGCGAGCCCTCTGTTCTTCACATCAAGTTTGTTAATGAACCCGAGCTCTTCATAGTCAGTGATGATTCTGGTTGTAAGCTTTGCCGCAGGTTTATTGACTTTGAGTTTGACCTTGCTATCGCGCGGCCACATGAAGACAGGAATCGGCTCCATAGGTGTCATCCCAAATGACGAATAGAGCGCGACGGCGGCAGGATTATAGCTGAATGTGCATAGAGAGAACAGACGAATGCTCTCTGTGTCCGCGATCTTGAGTGACCTTGTCAGCAGCTTGCGTCCGACTCCCTTGTTCCACTTGCCGGGTGCCACGAACAGAAAGGCAAGATACCACTGGTAATCGCGGATTATAGCTGAAGCATAGCCAACCATTCTGTCGCCATCAAACGCACCGATACATCCATCAGGATCAGTCCGCTTAAGATGCAGCAGAAATGGATCGGGCCGAGTGGCTCTATACTTCATCGGATTCAGGTTATTCTTCCTTCTTAAAGCGTTGAAGGAATTCATTACCAGCCGGTATGCCTGCTTCAGCTCTTCGTCCTTGAGCTTTCGGATCGATATTCGATTCATAGCGAACTAGGATGTACTCGCGCGAATCGAATGTCAAGCAAAAAGGCTCATTTTGCTGCGGTTTGAGCGGCCACCCGCATCAATAGTGGCCAAGATTTTGTTTGACTATTCGAGGATGCTGCCGTTAATTCGATGTAATTTGCTTGTGGAGTCGCATATATGATCGGCATGCTGAGCAGAAATGTACTGGTTCTGAACCAGAATTATGAGCCACTTTCCGTGTGTACGGTCAGGCGGGCGGTGCTGATGCTCTTTCTTGGGAAGGCGGAGATGATCGAAAAACACGACGGAGCGCGGATCAGATCGGTAAGTACTAGTATATCAGTACCTTCCATCGTCCGTCTCGGTGCCTACGCGCGAGTTCCCAAGAAGCAGATCATACTTACACGAAAGAACATCATAAAACGTGACGGTGGGCAGTGCATGTATTGTGGATCGCGAGAGGGTTCGATGACGGTCGATCACATAATACCGAAGCGATACGGCGGCACTGATACCTGGGAGAATCTGGTTGCTGCCTGTATGAAGTGCAACAATAGCAAAGGCAACAGAACGCCGGAGCAGGCCGGTATGAAATTGCTTAAGAGACCGCGCCGTCCCAATCACATAATGTTTATTCAACGCTTTATCGGAGTTACGGATCGCCGCTGGAGACCGTATCTATTTCTTGGGGAGAACTGACACTGATGGCAAGAAAAGTTGTGCTTTCGGGAATGCAGCCTACCGGCAGACTCCATCTGGGTAACTATGAAGGTGCTCTCAAGAACTGGGTCGGCTTGCAGGATGAATATGACATGTACTGCTGTATCGTTGACTGGCATGCACTCACATCCGATTTCGATGATACCTCGGGAATGAAGGACAATATATTTGATATGGCCGTCGATTACCTCGCTTCGGGGCTTGACGGGAAGAAGTGCGCAATCTTCATCCAATCACAGGTGAAGGAGCACGCCGAACTTCATCTGCTTTTCTCGATGATAATTCCGATACCGTGGCTCGAGCGCGTGCCATCGTACAAAGAGAAGTCACAGAGCCTCGGCCTCGACTCGTACGGCTTTCTCGGTTATCCGTTGTTGCAATCTGCGGATATCCTTCTCTATAGGGCGGATTTTGTGCCGGTGGGCAAAGACCAGCTGCCGCATATCGAGCTGACCAGAGAAGTTGCGAGGAAATTTCATGCGCTTTACGGTGACGTCTTTCCTGAACCACAGGCGAAGCTGACTAAGTTCGCAGAAGTTCCCGGCACTGACGGCCGCAAGATGAGCAAGTCATATGAGAATGATATTTGCCTTGCTGACACCCCCGAGGAGACGGCGAAGAAGATATCTACGATGTTCACCGATCCGGAGAAGCTGAGAATGGGTGATCCGGGGCATCCGGAGCGTTGCCCTGTTTACTCGCTCCACAAGATATATACGACTGACGGGCTCGATAAGATTGCCGAGACATGCCGATCCGGCGAGTTGGGGTGTGTCGCGGATAAGAAGCACTTGATCGAATCAATAAATTCTGCACTGGCTCCGGTGCGTGCCAAGCGTGCTGAACTCGAGAGCCATCCTGATGTTGTATGGGATGTTCTCAGTGATGGCGCTTCTCGTGCGAGATTGAGAGCCGCTGAAACAATGGAAATGGTTCGCTCTGCAATGCGGTTGATATATGAATAGAGAAGATTTGTTCGCAATAGATCCGATTTCCGGTGAGGAATCGACCACATACTCTGTCAGGCTCGAAAAGTTCGAGGGGCCACTCGATCTCTTGATGTATCTGATTCACAAGGACGAGATCGACATCTACGATATCCCGATTGCCAAGATCACCCGTCAGTATCTCGAATACATTGACTTGATGCGAATGCTCGATCTCGACGTTGCCGGTGAATTCATCATCATGGCAGCGACGCTTATCAGGATCAAGGCAAGGCTGCTTCTTCCAAGGCAGAAGGACGAGTTTGAAGAGGATCCGCGCGAAGAGCTGATATTGGCGCTGCTCGAGTATAAGAAATTCAGGGAAGCATCCGGCATACTTAAAACTCACGAGACAAAAGAACGCGATATTCTCAAGCGTGTAGATTTCAGCATCGTTGACAAGAGTCCGACTGAAGAGTTTGTGTTTGAAGCGACGGTTTTCGATCTCCTTGCCGCATTCAAGAAAGTCATGGATGAATTCGCCCGCGAAGAGCGCCACGATGTCGTCAGTGAGGATGTTAAGGTCGAAGAGTGCGTGGAGCGGATTCTGTCCTTGCTTGCGCGGGAGGATGGGATCGAGTTTGAGAAGCTGTTCACTGACAAGCCGTTCAAGCTGATGATCATCGCCACATTTATTGCAGTCCTGGAACTGGTTAAGCAGAACAGGATCTGGGCGCGGCAGGTGACGAGGTTTGGCGAGATTAGAGTTTACCGACGGGAGGCCTCAGATGACTGATACGTTTGACGAGCGGCTGGTTATGCTGGAAGCATTGCTGTTTGCTTCTGAGAGCCCGCAAACTCCTAATCGCATCTCTCAGTTTCTAGGGAGATCCGTAAGAAAAGAACTTCCCGACCTCATTCAGGCGCTGAACGATAATTATGCCGATGCAGGTCGTTCGTTTCGGATACGCGAAATTGCTGAGGGGTATCAGATGTATCTGATGCCGACTTACACACGTGCGGTCGAGAAATTCCTGAGTAAGCAGAAGGAGAGGCGCCTCTCTCAGGCGGCGCTTGAAACTCTCGCAGTTGTCGCCTACAAACAGCCGGTAACAAGAGCCGATGTTGAGCATGTCCGCGGTGTCAACTCTGACGGAGTAATCTCATCGCTGTTAGAGAGGAAGCTGACCGCGATTGTCGGTCGATCCCACAAAGTAGGACGCCCGCTGCTCTACGGCACTACAAAGCAATTTCTTGAGTATTTCGGCCTGAAGTCCCTTGAAGAGCTCCCTCGACTCGATGAACTCGCTTTGCCGGAGGAAACCTCGATGGTTAAAAGTCAGGTGGAGTTGAACCTCGACAACGGCGGCGATGATGATCAGCGCGAAGCTGCTCTGTATCCCATTGATAATGAGGAAGATGAGAAAACTGGAATCATGGGTCAGGAAATCGCGCTGGAAACCGACGTAATTGAATAGGAGAATCATGTCGATCGGCTCTATAATATGAGACTAAACAAGTATCTATCGAAATGTGGCGTAGCATCAAGGCGAGTGGCTGATCGCATGATCGAGCAGGGGCGAATTAATCTTAACGGGAAAACCGTCACTGAGCTTGGTGTCCTTATCGATCCGGACAGGGATCAGGTGGAAGTTGACGGAAAATCCGTAAATCTGCCGCCTGAATCAGTCTATATTGTGCTCAATAAGCCAAATGGATATGTGACTTCGCTCAAGGACGAGTTTGGTCGCAAAACTGTGACAAGCCTTATCAAGAACGTTGGACAGAGAGTCTATCCTGTCGGGAGACTCGATCTGGATACTGAGGGCGTTCTGCTACTGACGAACGATGGCGAGCTTGCTTACAGACTGACACATCCCAAGTATCAGGTGAAGAAGGAATACCACGTGACTGTCAAAGGCGAGTTTCCGCTTGAGTTGGTTGCCAGGTTCGAGGAGGGCATTAAACTGGAGGACGATTTCGTAGCGACAGCCAGGGGTAAACTCGTAACTGCGCAGAGTAAGTTCTCGACGCTGGTCCTTGAACTCACTGAAGGCAAGAAGCGGGAAATCAGGCGAATGTGCAGAATGCTCGGTTTTCCTGTTCATCAACTCACACGTGTCAAGTTCGCCGATCTTACATGCAAAGGCATGAAGGTCGGAACCTGGAGATTCCTGAGCCGCAAAGAAGTGGAGAAGCTTCAGAAGAAAGTCTCTCTAGCCTGAATTATCCTTGCCTTTTCTATTCCCATACTTATTGTATATCCCTAACCAAACTTGTTGGAGTGTGAGTGAGTCACAAAGTCATCGCCATTGATGGACCCGCAGGGTCCGGCAAATCGACAACTGCGCGGATTGTAGCTGCGCGTCTCGGTTTTGTGTATCTTGATACAGGTGCGATGTACAGGAGTATTACATATCTTGCGCTCAGGCAGCGGATAGCATTGTCAGACGAGGAGAGCCTCGCAGAGTTGGCGAAATGCACGGTCATCAGGTTTTCGATACGCGACGGCATTCAGTTGACTCTTGCCAACGGAGAGGACATCACCGTAGAGATCAGATCTGCGGAAGTTACGGCGTCCGTGTCCGAGGTATCGGCTCATCCCGCCGTGAGGAGAATCCTTGTACAGCAGCAGCAACAGTATGGCGCATCTGCGGATCTTGTTGTGGAAGGAAGAGACACTACTTCAGTAGTATTCCCACACGCATTCCTGAAGATTTATCTTGCTGCAGATGTGGAAGAGCGCGCAAAAAGGCGTGTGAAGGATTTTGAGAAGCTAGGCAAAGGAACTGCTCTCGAAGAGCAGATTGAAGACATCAAGCGTCGTGATAAATACGATTCTTCACGGAGCGCAAGCCCACTGACATGCACTCCCGATTCAGTAATCGTCGACACAACAGATTTGACCATAGAGCAGCAGTCCGAGCGTATAATTGAACTCTACAGAGAGAGAGCCAGCCGGTGAATCTGTATTTCCGCTTTGGCCGGTCTATGGTAAAGGTATTCGCTAATCTCTTTCTCGGATATTCGGTTAGCGGTTCCGAGAACATTCCTGACACCGGTGCCGCAATAATAGCGAGTAACCATATATCGAATTTCGACCCACCTCTCGTCGGCTCCGGATCGCGAAGGGAGGTGTTTTTCTTCGCGAAATCAGAGCTTTTCGGGAAATGGTATTCTCCAATCTTCATCTCGAATTTCAACACGATACCGGTCAAGCGGGGCAGGTTTGACAGGGAATCCTACATTAGAGGAATCGAAATCCTCAACGCGGGTGAACTGCTGCTTCTCTTTCCCGAGGGGACAAGATCCAGGGATGGTAAAGTGAAAGAGGGGAAGACAGGAGCTGCCAGGTTGTCACTCGAAACAGGTTCGCCGGTCGTTCCGGCATGCATTCAGAACTCTAACCGAATCAAGGATACGATTTTCTCGCGTGAACGAGTCATGGTATCGTTCGGAGCCCCGATATTGCCACAAACGTACGAGAATGAACAGAATGAGAAGGAAAAATTGAGGCAGTTTACGGATGATATGATGGCTGCAATAAGGCATCTTCAGCGGGCATTAACTGAGAGGACTACCTGAATTCACGCTGCTGGAATGTGTCAAAAATGGTGCTTTCTCGTCGTGAAAAGCTTTGACAATGGCGAAATCTTATACTATACTTCGAGACTGTAGCCCTTGTGGCAGAATGCTTGTTTAAGGAGGAATTCTTTTAGACATGACTGAATCAGAAGAAAGACAGATCGCTGCAACTGCAAAGTCAGGAGGTGATGCCAACCCAGAGTCCCAGCCGACTGTACGGCTGAGGACGAAGAAGGGGAAAGCCGGTCAGAAGAAGGAAAGAACCAGTAAGGCTGAACAGAAAGGCCACGCACTGGTTACCGAGCGGGCCAAGCAGATCGCTACTGCGGAGACATCGCGTCGGCGCAGGGTGTCACAGAAGGCGGCTGAACGGAGCCGTATTCCTGTCGCATCGCCTGACGAAATTGCCACCGTAGATGCCATCAAGCTCACTGACCTCGACAGGGATGAGTATTCGCCGGAGGAATTCAGCGAAATGCTCGCCATGTACGATGAGACTCTCTCTGATATCAAGGAGGGTGAAATCGTTCAGGGAACCGTGATGGGTGTGACACGTGATGACGTAATCGTCGACGTTGGATTCAAATCGGAAGGCATCATATCGATGTCTGAATTCCCCGAACCGATTCAAATATCGGTCGGTGATTCGATTGAGGTCTATCTCGAGGCGGTTGAAGATCAGAACGGTCAGCTTGTGCTTTCAAAGCAGAAAGCCGATTTCCTTCGAGTATGGGATAACATCCGCGATGCTCACGAGTCCGGCAATCTCGTACCGGGAAGACTGCAGCGCCGAATCAAGGGTGGTATTGTTGTCGACCTCTTCGGAGTTGACGCATTTCTCCCCGGATCTCAGATTGCGTTGAGGCAGGTCCCGAATTTCGATGAGCTCATCGGCAAAGTGATGGAGCTCAAGATCATCAAGCTGAACAAGAATCGACGCAACATCGTCGTTTCCCGCCGTGTTGTGCTGGAAGAGGAGCGCGAGCACCTTCGACAGCAGCTCCTGAAAGAAATCGATGCAGGGCAAGTTCGAGAAGGCACTGTCAAGAACATTACCGATTTCGGTGTATTCATCGATCTCGGCGGTGTCGACGGCCTTCTTCATATCACCGACATGTCATGGGGAAGGGTTTCGCACCCGTCCGAGATGGTATCACTCGGTGACAAGATCAATGTCAAGATACTCGATTTCGTGAAGGACACCGGTCGGATCTCGCTCGGCTTGAAGCAGCTCACTCCCTATCCGTGGGAGAACATCGAAGAGAAGTACCCGGTTGGTAGAAAAATCAGCGGTCTGGTAGTCTCTCTGACAGACTATGGTGCATTTATCGAGTTGGAGAAGGGCATCGAGGGATTGATTCATATCTCGGAAATGTCCTGGACCCAGCATGTCAAGCACCCATCGAAGCTGATGCAGGTTAGCGACAGCATTGAGGCTGTTGTGCTATCAGTCGACAAGGAAAACGAGAAGATATCTCTTGGCATCAAGCAGATGGAACCGGATCCATGGCGCACACTCGACGAGAAGTATCCGGCGGGCGCTCGCGTCAGTGGTAAGGTTCGAAATCTGACCACCTTCGGCGCATTCATCGAGCTCGAGGAGGGAATCGACGGTCTCGTACATATTTCGGATATGTCGTGGACCAAGCGTATTCAGCATCCGTCCGAGGTCATGAAGAAGGGCGATGTCGTCGATGTGGTTGTGCTGAGAGTAGACAAAGATAACAGAAGAATATCGCTTGGTTTCAAGCAACTTTCGGAGGATCCGTGGCCACAGCTTTCGAAGAACTACGCTGTCGGGGCTGAGGCTCTCGGTCAGATCATCCGTTTGCTTGACAGAGGCGTGATTGTGGAATTGCCGGGTGGTGTCGAGGGCTTTGTCTCGACCAACCAGCTTGGCAGACCAGACCTCGAAAAGCCGAGTGACAATTTCCAGATTAATGATGAGCTTCCCCTACAGGTTGTCGAGTTCGATCAGCCCGGTCGAAAGATCGTGCTTTCGGTTGATGCCTATTACAGGCAGCGCGAGCGGACAGAACTCGATCAATACCTTGCCAAACATGAATCTAAAGGCATGACTATTGGCGAAGCCGTAGGCGAGGAAGTCCCTGCAGGTTCAAAGACTTCAGAAGTTGCTGAAACGTCTCCAGAGGATGCTGCTGCGGTCGAATCGCAGCCGTCCACTGAGGAGGCCGGAGTTCCGGAACCGGGTGAACCTATTGCTGAGGCAAGCGAGCCGATAGCAGAGGTTTCCGGGGAAGAGGCATCTGAGGAGCCGGAGGACCTGGACAAACAGAGCTAAACTGCATAGCGGTTTATGAAGACGGGCGATTGTCGCCCGTCTTTTTTGTGGTTGCAAGTCAGACCACTCCTCAATTTCCCCTCCGTGTTTCCGCAAATTGGCAAATATCTCCCAGTCATCAAGGAACTATTTTCCGCAAGCTGACTCGCCCGTGTATTGACCTGACGTTAATCCTTGATTCGTACCTGATTGAATCTCTGCGAGTTAAGCCGATTTTACTCTGCTGATTCGGGGTTGGCATGCCCCTTGCAGAAGGCATGGCTGGAGAAATGGTATCATCGTACGCATGAAAGGCGATAGTGATGGCTGAAAAGACTGATAATGAAGTAACGAAAGAGGCTGTGACGGCTCAGCCACAGAAGTCCAGACTGGTGCTTCTGGCTGGAGCAGTGGGAGTACTCGCATTTGTGCTCGCACTCGCCGGATTCTCGATAGGTATGGGAGTGTTTTCCGATTCCAACGTGATATCGGATGGAACAACACGCGAAATCGAAGAGCCTCAGCAAGAAGAGAAGGTGGCTGCTCGGGAGCACGCAGCATTCGATGCTTCCTATTATGATGATCATAACAATGAAGCCGAGTCCCATTCAGCTGACAGCGCCGAAGGTATGTCGGAAGAGGATTCCGTTGCGCAGATGGCATGGTACGATGGACAAAAGCGCGAGATTGAGAAAGAGAGACTTCAGCTTGAAATGGATCGTCTCGACGTGGAGAAGCTTCACAACGAGACTATGAGATTGATAGAGATGCGAAAGCGCATCGAAGAGTCGAATACTGTCGAGATGGCGAAGCTGTTCGACTCAATGAAAGCCCAGGAAGTGTCCGCGATTATGGAGAACATGACTGACGAACAGGTCGGCACAATCGTGATGAAGATGAAGAAGCAGAATGCTTCCAAGGTGCTGGCGGCGCTACCTGCCGAGCGCGCAGCAAAAATAACATCGCAGATGATAAACCTTGCGGAAGGTTACTGATAGCTGATGAACGATCTCTTGCTCAACATACTCCAGCCGAGGCCCGCAGAGGGTGGCGATGTGCTTCAGCCGAGAAGCAGAGGTGCGGCTGCTCCTGATCCGGAAGGAATCGGGTTTGGTGCGCTTCTGGCGAGTTTTCTTCCTGCCGGACCGAATGTGGACGCCGATGATCAGCTTCTGTTCGGAGCTATGACCAACGGATCTGAAAACACGATGCAGGAAATCTCGGAAGGAAAGATATCGAGTCTGTTGAGCGACGTATTGCCGACCATGCACGAATCTGCAGTGGCTGACACTGCCGTCGGCATAATCTCCGAGCCGGCGCCGGTGGGTGAGGGAAATCTCAAGCTAACACCTGTCGAACTCGTGCTTGGTTCGAAAGAAGCTTCACTTGCTCAAGGTACAAATGCTGATCATGAGATCGCAAATCTGCTCGAATCGGTAACGCCGACGCTGCAATCATACTTGCAGGATGCAGGTAGTGTTATCGATGGGAAGAGTATCTATCCAGAACAGGCGGTCTCTCTGAAGTTAGAGCTTGGTAAGAGTACAATGGTCGTTCCTGTGGAGGTTTCGACTGACACTTCCGGCCGCATACTAGAGTTGAGCATCATGACTGATGGTCGACTTGCGCTCAGCAATGTCGATCCCTATACAATGGCGACACTTGATGTGAAGGCTGCAATCGAAAAGGCGATTCCGGCTCAAATCCTGGAAAACATCACTGATGGTACGGAAGTCTCTGTAAAGCAGATTATTGTACTGGCAGAACCTCAGAAGTTCGCAAGGAAGTATCTGACAGACTTAGTGGAGAGTGAAAGCCGTAAGAGCGACGACCCAAATCCTGGAACCAAGACCGACACGAGCGTTAAGACAGCTAATCCCGAGAGACTTGGCATTGCTGACAAAGCATCGGCGTCTGTTGCAGATGCACGAAGTACAGCCGACAATCAGAGAACGATTGACCAGCGCCCCATGGGCTCGCACGATACAAACCATCAGTCCGAAGTAAAACAGCAGTCGAGGCCTGACGTCAGGTTAGACATTGACAAGTTGGCGCGGCAGTCGATCATGTTGCCGGAGACCGGCGATAAGAATTTACCCAAAATCGCATTTACTGATGGCGTTCCGCAGGTAGTTGAAATAGCTGCGAAGCCGTCTATTCAACAAGTGGCACTACCGGAAAGTATCTCAGGATCAACAAATGCGGCGCGACGCGTTCCTGCAGAACCGGTAGCTTTCAAAGTACTTCTACCAGATGCCCAAATCAAGATTGCAGACATGAGCACATTCAGGATCAGTATACAACCTGAATCACTCGGTCATGTGAGGGTGCATCTCTCGGTTGTGGATGATCAATTGACAGCGCGATTGAGCGTAGAGTCGGCTGCGGCGAAACATATGGTCGAGTCGAATCTTCCCGTCCTTCGCGAGAGTCTGCAACAGCAGGGAATAAAGGTCGAAAGCTTTGCCGTCAATATCAGTGATAGAGATCATCCCGACAGACAGCATGGACATAAGCGGGAACCGTTATCGAGAAAGCAAAAGGGGGGCATGTTCTCGCTTGATTCCTTTGATCGGACTGATGCTCAAGTTCCGGCGAGAGGAGTAACTTCGAGCACCAACCTGTCAGGCCACCTAAACCTTGTCGCTTAAGGAAAGACCGATGCCAGATACATCTCTTTCTGCACAGAATATTGCCGATCTGACTGCGTACGCCGGCGATGCAACTTCGACAGTGCCCAATTCTCAATTGGGCAAGGATGAATTCCTGCAAATGCTCGTGGCGCAGTTGCGCTACCAGGATCCACTTGAACCGATGAAGGATCAGGAATTCATCTCCCAGTTGGCCCAGTTCTCGAGCCTTGAGCAGATGTCCAACATGAACGAGAATCTGACCGAGAATCTCAATTGGAATTATTTGCTGTCTCAGACCATTAACAACACGATGGCAACATCACTTCTGGGTCGTGAGGTCAAGGCCAATGGAAGTGATGTCTATATCAGCAGCGATTCGTCAGCAAAAATGCACTACAAACTCGGCGCGTTCGCTGAGACCGTGACGATCGATGTTTTCGACGGCAGCGGAAAGAAAGTAGCGAGCCACACAGTCGATAAAGTCGGCGAAGGCGATCAGGTGTTCGAGTGGGACGGCACGATGTTGAGCGGAGACCGTGCACAGGCCGGGACCTATTCCTACACCGTCACGGCTGTAGACAGCGCGGGCAAAGAAATTGTCGCAGCTCCATACATGAAAGGCATAGTGACCGGTGTGCACTACATCGAAGGTCAGGCATACTTGATCATGGATGGTGCAAGGATATCTCTCGGCGACGTAATCGAGGTCGGGACAGGAGAAGAGAATGGTTAATAACATCGAGAGGATCGGCTCTGCTCTTCCCGTGCAGGGGAAACGAGTTCCCACCGGGCAGCGAGGAAGCGGAGATGACTTCAAGAAGATTCTCGATTCAGGTCTCACGTTGTCCAAGCATGTCACAGACCGTATTGGACGCCGGCAGCTTGACCTGGGTGCAGAACAGATGAAAGCGATCGAGTCAGCGGTTGATAAGGCTGCCGCCAAAGGTGCGAAAGACTCGCTGGTGCTGCTCGATGACCTTGCAGTTCTGGTTTCAGTCAAGAACCGGACGGTCATTACAGCAATGAACAGAAATGACATGAAAGAAGGGGTGTTTACCCAAATCGACAGTGCGATAATAGTATAGTGATATGATAACCTAACCAGGCCGGACCTCTTTGAGGAAGCCTGAAAGCGAGGAGTAGACGATGTTAAGCTCACTTTTCTCAGGAGCATCGGGACTTCAGAATCACGTAGTTAGAATGGACGTGATCGGCAACAACATTGCCAATATCAACACGACTGGATTCAAACGCAGTCGTACGACCTTTCAGGAAGCGTTGATCCAGACGCTGCGCGGTGCCGGTAGACCATCGGCGATCACCGGCGGTACAAACCCTATTCAGCGTGGACTCGGGATGACGGTTGCTTCAATCGATAACATCTTCACACAGGGCGGACTTGAGACAAGCGGTCAGATTACAGATCTGGCTATTCAGGGTGCGGGATTCTTCATCCTTTCAGATGGCAATCAGGATTTCTACAGCAGAGCTGGATCCTTCGGATTTGATGCAAACAGCGACATGGTCAATACTGCCAACGGGCTCTATGTGCAGGGCACCCTGGCGGATGCAACCGGAGTGATTCCTGCCAAGGCCACCGTCGGTAATATTCGCCTTCCATTCGGTCAGCAGGACCCGGCAAAAGAGACTTCATTCATAGAACTTGCAAACAATATCAACTCGGTAGCAACCACTTCGACTGCTTCACTTCAGTCAGGTGGGGCAACTAATATCGATAGAGTCTTCGGGCAGGCTCGCGATGGTGCGGGTGGTTCACACGCAATCACGGTAAGCGGTAACCAGGCCACCCAGAGCTCAGCCCTGTCTGCTCTGACAGGTGGAGTGCTGACCGGATCGGAGACGCTTCAGAGCCTCGGCGTGACAGCGGCAGGATTGGCTGAGACTACGAGCATATCCGTTGACAACGGCGCTACGGAAACTCCGCTGACTGGATTAACGCTGACCTCTACAGTGAATGATCTGGTGCTTGCTCTTAACAAGATCCAGGGTGTGGAGTGCGAACTCGATGGGGGAGACATTCGCGTCACCAGAACATACGCCGGAGAAGGGGCTAACCGGAATGTTTCGGTTGAGAGTTCACTGGTAGCCGCTCCAGCGGGAGAGACTATCGTGGGAGCGCTCTTCGACGCAACCGCCACATTCGACGTTAACAATGGACTCAACCATACGATGACCGCAACTGATGTATTCACGCCCTCAAATGGGCTTGCCCAGCCTCCGCTTGCACTCGGTCTCGAAATTAATGAGACCACAGGTCTTGTGAGTGGTATTACCGGGCTTGGCAGTGGAAATGTCACTGTGGAGTCGAGTTCTGCTCTCGCGGCTGGCAGTGCGATCATAACCACAGACGATACGGAATATTCAACTTCACTGTCGGTGTACGATTCGCAGGGTGGAAAGCACACGCTGGTGCTGACTTTCACCAAATCATTCCTGTCGAATCAGTGGAGTTGGGATGCAACGCTGGCCGGATCTGAGCAGGCTCTGTATGGGGACAGCGGTGAAGTCACTTTCAATGGTGATGGATCTCTTGCTTCATTCGATTATGATGGCGGCAATACATCACTCGGTATCGACCCGAAGAATGGTGCTGCGCTTATGGACATTAGAATTGACGCCGGTACGGCTGGACGATTCGATGGGCTCACGGGGTTCGCATCGACTTCAACTGCATCGATCATAAACCAGGATGGATATGGACTCGGAATCCTGAATAAGATTGCTATCGATCCTACCGGGCAGGTGCTCGGGATATTCACGAATGGCGTAACCAGGACTCTCGCCCAAATCGTGCTTGCTGATTTCAGCAACGAACAGGGTCTGAGAAAAAATGGCCAGTCTCTGTATCAGGAATCGGCTAACTCGGGCGAGGCAGCTGTTGGCGTTGCCGGAGAGACGATCCCGGCGACTATTTCATCGGGAGCACTCGAGGCGTCGAATGTCGATCTCGCTCAGGAGTTCACCGGCATGATCATTGCTCAGCGCGGATTCCAGGCGAACGCCAGAGTGATTACGACATCCGATAGCATGCTCGATGAACTTGTGAACCTTAAGAGGTAATGATGATAAAGGTCACCCGCTTAAATGACACGCAACTCGTAATCAACGCGGATCTTATCGAATTCGTGGAAGCGATTCCCGACACGATCATTAGTCTGACAACAGGCAAGAAGATCATGGTCAAGGAGTCGATTGACGATGTGATAGAGCGTGTCGCAAGCTTCAGGAGGCTCTCCAGCGGCTTTATCGCCTCTGGGGAACCTCAGGAGCGTAGCTAGGAGCAGATATGCCGGAAGTTAAAGAAGCAGATCAGGCGGTAAAGAATCCGGAAGATGTCAAAGCCGGAGCATCTGCCGGACGTACGACGCAGCTCTTCGTCAAAATAGCGGTGATTGCCGTTGTGGCGATTGTTGCTGTTCTATCAGGTTACATCGTTACTGCCAAGGTTCTCAAACCGATGTTGGCACATGATCCATCGGCTGCATCAGAAGAGGTGGCAGAGGTGCCGGAACCGGAGCATAGCGGCGGCGGTCACGGAGAAGCTGCTGGCGCAGGCGAAGAACAGTTGTTTGAGGTCAGCCAGATTATCGTCAACCCGGCCAGCACAGTCGGATCGCGCTTTCTGTCGTGTTCGGTGGCGTTCGAATTGAGAAAAGCTGGAGATTTACAGATCTTCGAGTCCCGAGAAATAAAGATCAGAGACGCACTGATAACAATTCTGTCAGCAAGAACGGTCGATGAACTTGCAGATACCAGATCGCGGGAGTCTCTCCGGACTCAAATTCTGGACAAGATTAATCAACTGGCCGATCCTGCGAAGGCTACGGCTGTATACTTCAAGGATTTCGTGCTCCAGTAGGGCGACTTAGATATGGCGAAGATTCTATCACAGGATGAGATTGATGCGCTGCTGTCGACGGTGTCGTCGAATGATCAGACAGATGAGACGTTCGATGAAGGCGAACAGGAATATCGCTCCGTAATCGCATACGATTTCAAGCATCCTAACAGGATTTCCAAAGATCAGATCAGGAATCTTGAGAATATCCACGACAACTTTGCGGGACATCTGGCGTCTTCTTTGTCGACTGTCACGCGTTCTATGGTTGACGTGAGGCTTGCATCTGTCGATCAGATCACGTATTCCGAATTCCTGATGTCGCTCTCGAATCCCAGCTGCACATTTACCGTGGGGATGGACCCGCTTGACGGTGCGGCGATCGTCGATTTCAATCCGACGCTCTGCTTCCTGTTTGTCGACAGAATGTTCGGCGGCACGGGGAAGATTCTTGAGACGGATCGGGAACTCACCGGAATCGAGAAGAGCGTGATGATCAGAATAGGCAACAAGGTCTTCGATGAGCTCGGCACGGCCTGGGCTCACATTGAAAGCCTCGATTTCAAACGGGCCGGTTTCGAGACAAACCCGCAGTTTGTTCAGATCATCCCTCCGGGTGAATCCGTGATCGTGATATCTTTTCAGATCAGAATGTTTGGGTCATCCGGTTTGCTGACGATTTGCTACCCGTACGTTACTCTCGAGCCACTTGTAGATCGGTTGACTGCCCAGCATTGGATGGACTCCGAATCAAAAGCAGGTGGTGAGCGAGAGTCGCACGATATGCAGAACAGTCTACAAAAAGTCAGAATCCCGATCTCAGCTGAACTCGGGACAACAACGCTAACGATACGCGATTTCCTGAGGTTAAGGGTCGGAGATATCGTGACTCTGGAACGAAAAGCTGCCGAACCGATCGAATTGAATGTCAACGGTCGCCCCAAGTTTCTGGCGAGACCTGGATTACATGGAAAGATGCGCGGCTGCGAGATAGTTGGCGCTTACTCAGAATAGGAGATGAGAAATGACTGACCAAGCACTGCCACAGGAGGAATTGGTGACAGAACCCGAAGATGGTATGGAGGGCACTGATTCGCCTGAAGGGCAGCAGTCACCGGAAGCTGAGAAGAACGACGGTGCTAATCCATCAGAGGATGGAGAAGCTGCTCAGTCAGGTATGGACAATATGTCCCCTGATGACGCTTCTGATGGCGACCTTGTCGATTCTATTGACTCCATGGATGGTGTCAGTGACTCGGTGGAGTCATCGTTCGCCGACATCGGTGGGTCGTTCTCCGAAGATGCTGCAGCTGGTGTGACAGAAGCCAAGTCTGCTAATTTCAGGCAGCTTAACAACGCAGGGAGAGCATCTGGACCACAGAATCTGGATATGCTGCTTGATGTTGATCTGCCTGTCTCGATCGAACTTGGCAGGACGACGATGAGCATTCAGGAGATACTGAATCTCAGTCCGGGATCTGTTGTTGAGTTGGACAAGCTAGCGGGGGAACCGGTTGACCTGCTTGTTAACAACAAGGCTGTTGCAAAAGGCGAAGTTGTAGTAATCGATGAGAACTTCGGACTTCGTGTGACAAGTCTCATATCTACGGATGAGAGACTGAAGAGTCTGGGGGCTTAGATGCGAATATTCCCGACACTGTTCGCAGCAGCGGCTACCGCGATGACCTCTCCTGTGTTCGGTCAAGAGGGAGTGGAGCCTGTACCGTTACCTGATGTTTCCGACGGCCTCTGGCCGGCAATGATGAAACTTGCGATTGCGGTCATTGTCATCGTCGCGCTGATATATGTCTCGATGATAGTGATGAGGAAATTCACACTGGGGAAATCAGGCATCCTCGGTGGCAAGGGATCATTGGAAGTTCTCGAACGTAGCTACTTTGCACCCAAGAAATTCGTATGTCTAATGCGCGTTGGGGAGAAAGTGCTTCTGTTGGGAGTGTCTGAAAGCAACGTTAACCTGGTCGCGGATGTGAGCGATCAGAATTTCTCCGCTCCCGTGAAGAATGGAGCGAGAGAAAAAGGATCGCCATTTAGAACATACCTGCAGCAGGCGAGGTCGCATCTATCGACGCTGACTTCCAAGCTGTAGTAAAGAAAGTGCTAAGCTGATGCCAAAAAAAGGACTAATAGGAATAGTTCTGTCGCTGGCGGGAGTAGCAATTGTGTTGTACATGCTGCTTCCCACAGATCTGGCCGCGCAAGGATTGCCGAAGATCTCCGTTGAAGTTACCGAGGCGAACAGTCCGAAGGATCTTTCCACAACGCTTCAGATTGTACTTCTGCTGACAGTTCTGACACTTGCGCCATCGATTGTGATGATGCTGACATCCTTCACGAGAATCGTAATCGTACTGTCGTTTGTAAGGCAGGCGATCGGCACTCAGCAGATGCCACCGGCTCAACTGATTGTCGGACTTTCGCTAATCCTGACGATTTTCATCATGGCACCTATCATCGGTCAAGTTCACAAGGATGCAATCAAACCATATCTCGACGGTGAGATTTCACAGGAAGAGACGTACGAGAGAGGCATGCAGCCTATCCGGGAATTCATGCTCAAGCAGACCAGAGAGAAGGATATTGCGCTGTTTGTTAAATTCTCCGGAATGGAACGACCACAGAACGCGCAAGACATTCCGATATGGGTCCTGATTCCTGGTTTCATCATATCTGAATTGCGGATTGCGTTTCAGATTTCATTTGTCGTGTTCATACCGTTTCTGGTAATAGACATGGTGGTGGCATCGGTCTTGATGTCAATGGGTATGCTCATGCTGCCGCCAATCATGGTGGCACTACCTTTCAAGATACTACTGTTTGTGCTGGTGGATGGGTGGTATCTGTTGGTGAATTCACTTGTGATGAGCTTCTATAAGTAGGAGTACCATGACTGTAGATTTCGTACTGGGGCTTGGGAGAGAGGCGATCATGCTGACCTTGCTGGTTGCAGGCCCCATGCTTGCTTTCGGACTGATCATCGGATTGATAATCTCGATTTTTCAGGCTGTCACACAGATTCACGAAATGACACTGACATTCATCCCGAAGATTGTGGCAGTTGCATTCGCACTGATCCTGTTCCTGCCGTGGATGATCTCAATCGTCACTGACTTCACAACCCGACTCTTCGAGTCGATTCCGGGTCTGGTCGGGTAAAAAGCGAAACTCGGCTGCGGATAAGTGCCTGAGAGCCAGCCTGCTTTGTCGATTCTCGCGAAAAGATTTCCTCATTTTGGAAAATAATTCCCCCAAACAAGCCTCATAATGTCTGCGATTGGTTCCCGAATGGGCGCAACATGCCGTAACACAATAGCTTAGGTAGTGTGGCGGAGTCGGGCATAAGGTTTGCAAAGTGTCAGTGCAGTATGATTGACACGAAACACCGACTTGCGAGACCGACTGAATGAACTCAATCTTCGATATCACACAAAGCCAGATAGAGATCTTTCTACTGAGCATGTTTCGTTCGGCCGGCATAATGGCCACAGCGCCGATCTTCAGTCACAAGACACTCCCGGTGCAGATCAAGTTCGCTTTCGCGATGATTCTTTCATTCCTAATCTTCCCGTTTGCGAAACCAGCTGTGTTTGTTTCACCGTCTGGCCTTCTTGAGCTCCTCGGCGTTGGCGTGACAGAATTCTTGCTGGGCGCTCTGATCGGATTCATGTTCTACCTGCTGTTCATAGGAGTTCAGTTTGCCGGTGGGCTCATCGGTTTCCAGGTTGGCTTCGCTATTGTCAACGTCATAGATCCAACGACATCACAGAATATATCGATCATTGGTCAGTTCCAGTTTTTGCTCGCGACACTTCTCTTCCTGATGATGGATGGTCATCACATGATTTTGTCCGGCATGGTGGACAGCTTCAAGCTGGTTCCCATGGCGACTGTCCAGTTACACATTCAGAATGCAAATGAGCTGATTCGCATGAGTGCCGGGGCGTTTGTGATCGCCGTGAAAATAGCCAGCCCGGTAATGCTGGCACTTCTCCTTACAGATTGCGCACTCGGTGTGCTCTCGAGGACCGTCCCACAGATGAACATTTTCATAGTTGGCTTTCCACTGAAGATCATGATCGGCTTGTTCGTCGTGGGAATATCACTACCGATATTCGCATACATTTTTCAACAGAGTCTGATGAGGCTTCAGGACGGCCTCAGTCAGATGATAGTCTCGTTAGCGAGGTAACCATTGGCTGACCAGCCCGCACAGGAAAAAACCGAGCCGGCAACCCCGAGAAGGCGTCGTGAGGCGCGCAAAGAGGGAAAGGTCGCAAAATCGCAGGAATTGTCATCGCTGATGATACTCCTGTTCGGGCTAGCGACTATGTACTTCGCGATTCCCTTTTCGATTGGGCACATAAAGGAGCTTGCGATATTTGTGTTCTCCAACGCCGCTGAACACGCAGTAACTGCATCGAGCTTCAGCCTGTATTTCAAGCAGGGAATGATGACATTTGCAATCGCAACCGGTCCTATAGTCCTCGTTTTGGTCGTGATAGGCACCGTATCAAACGTCCTTCAGGTCGGTTTTGTCGTCAGCACAAAGCCTCTTGAGCCGAAGTTGGAGAAGCTTGACGTGTTCAAGGGCATAATGAAGCTTCTCTCAACCAAGTCACTTTTTGAACTTGGGAAAGACGTGTTCAAGCTGGCGCTCATCGGCGTTGTCGGGTATTACGCTGTTAGTTCAGAATTGAAGTTCGTGAATCAGCTTCCCGACATGTCTGTCTCTCAAGTGCTCAGCTTCATCGGAGCTGCAATGTTCCGTGTCGCACTCAAGTGCAGTCTGATGCTTGCGGTGTTGGCTGTAGCTGATTACGCCTTCCAGAAATGGGATTTTGAAAAATCGATAAGAATGACCAAGCAGGAGATAAAGGAAGAGATGAAACACACAGAAGGTGATCCCCTGGTCAAGAGCCGCATCCGCCACTTACAGCGGGATGCCGCATTCCGACGGATGATGTCCGACGTGCCGAAGGCTGATGTAGTGGTGACCAACCCGATTCATCTCGCCGTAGCGCTAAAATACGACACGGAGACTATGGATGCCCCTGTTGTCGTCGCCAAAGGACAAAGGCTCATAGCAGAACGCATAAAAGAAATCGCGAGGGAGCATGACATCCCCGTGATCGAGAATAGGCCATTGGCCCGCGCTTTGTTCAAGGCGTGTGATACCGGCATGCAGATTCCGGTGAGCCTATTCAGAGCGGTGGCTGAAGTGCTGGCATACGTTTACAGATTGAAGGGCGGATATTGATGCCATCAGCTCCGTCGACAACGAGCGGATTCGGTAAACACGCCGATATCTTCCTGGCGCTTGGCGTAATGTGTATCTTGATTGTACTCGTTATACCTGTGCCGCCGGCTCTTCTCGATGTGCTTCTGGCATTCAACATATCGTTTTCGATTATAGTACTGCTTACGACGCTCTATATCAATCGTCCGCTCGAACTCTCCGTGTTCCCCGGTATGCTGCTCGTTGTCACGCTGCTTAGACTATCACTCAACGTGGCATCGACGAGATTGATTCTGGGCGAGGCCTTCGCGGGCGACGTTATCAATGCATTCGGCACATTTGTTGTCAAAGGCAATTATGTCGTTGGTTTCATCGTATTCCTGATTCTGGTCGTTATCCAGTTTGTGGTCATCACTAAAGGAGCCGGCAGGATTTCCGAGGTGGCCGCGAGATTCACTCTCGATGCGATGCCCGGCAAACAGATGGCTATCGATGCTGATCTAAATGCGGGGTTGGTCACCGAAGCTGATGCACGTAGGCGACGAGAAGATATTTCCAAGGAGGCGGATTTCTACGGAGCTATGGATGGTGCCTCCAAATTCGTTCGCGGTGACGCCATTGCCGGAATACTGATTACGATCATTAATGTCATCGGTGGATTCATAATCGGCGTGCTCCAGAAAGGCATGCCGATCAAGGAAGCACTGACTACATATACACTGCTCTCTGTTGGTGATGGTCTTGTGTCGCAGGTCCCAGCGCTGATCATCGCAACATCGGCGGGACTTCTGGTGACGCGTGCAGCATCAAGCGCCAACCTCGGTTCGGAAATGAGCCGACAATTGTTGAGTCGTCCCAGGGCAATTCTCATAGCGTCCGGAATTCTTTTCTTCTTTGCACTCATGCCGGGTCTTCCATCGATTCCTTTCGGCATCCTCGGAATTCTCGTCGGAATCACCGGCATCACGCTCTCCAAGTCACAGCGAGAGGCGAAGAAGAATGCGCAGGGTGACACCGAAGTACAGCGTCCAGAACATGAAGAAACTCCCGAGGCGCAGGCTGAAGATTTCTTACGACTCGACACGCTGGAGCTGGAGATCGGTTACGGACTGATCCCCCTCGTCGATGTACAGCAGGAAGGTGATTTGCTGGCACGGGTCGGCATGATTCGCAAGCAGCTCGCACAGGAGCTTGGAATTATAGTACCTCCGATCAGGATTCGCGATAATGTCCAACTGAAGCCGAATCAGTACGAGTTGAAAGTAAAAGGCATCACGGTCGCTAAATACGAGTTGATGGTCGACCACCTTCTCGCGATCAATCCCGGCAATCTGAAAGATGATCTGGAAGGATTCAAGTCTGTTGACCCGGCCTTCGGACTGCAAGCGAAGTGGATCATAGCGAATCTCAAGGATCTTGCTGAAATGAAAGGCTTCACAGTCGTCGAGCCTGCTGCCGTAATCGCCACACATCTAACAGAAGTGGTGAAGGAACATGCTGCTGAAGTGCTCACCAGACAGGATGTTCAGAATCTGATCGACGGAGTCAAGAAGGATGCGCCGGCGGCGATCGATGGAGTCATTCCTGAGATCGTCTCACTCGGTGTGCTCCACAAAGTGATGCAAAACCTGCTTGAAGAGCGGGTTCCGATCAGAGACATGCAATCGATCCTCGAAGTAATAGCCGACTACGGCGAAGCCACCAAGGACCCGGATGTGTTGAGCGAATATTCACGACTTGCCCTGCGGAGGACAATCACGAACATGTTCCTCAATCCAGAGGGTAAGATCAATGTCTTCACACTCGATCCGAATATCGAAAAAATTCTGACTGACTCAGTGCAGGCGCAGAAGTCGGGGCTTACATTTGTTCTGCCCCCGGAGGTTTCGGAAAGAATATTGCAGAAGGTAACAGTCGAGGCAGAGAAGCTTGCCAGTGCCGGAGAAATTCCGCTCGCATTGGTTCCCGCCAATCTGAGACTCGCGTTGCGCAGGCTGTTGGCATCAGTCAGGCCGACGGTATCCGTACTCTCGTACAATGAGATTATACCGGAAATCGAAGTTTATTCAGTAGCCATAATAGGGTTGGGCGAAAATGCGAATTAGAAATTTCCAAGCGGAGACTGTCTCCGAAGCTCTGGGATTGGTCAAGAGGGAACTTGGTTCCGATGCGATCATCCTGAAGACGACCCCACTCGATGCACGCGATGGACGAAATCATCCCGGTGGAAGAGTCTTCCAGGTCACTGCCTGCGTGGATGATGGCACAATCTCATCGGGCGGAGTGGGGCATAACAATTCAAAGAGTGTCGAGAATGTTGCTTCTGCAGAAAGCATTTCTGAAGTAATGGACATTCTTAGAGAGCTTCAAAAAGATGTCAGATATCTTGCCTTCGCAGGCAAGACCTGCGCTGTCGGTGAGCGCATAAGCGAGCACCTGACTCCACACTACATAAACCTCGTCGACCAGGATATCGATGCGACATTGGCCGAGAGCATTCTTGCAGACATAGAAAAATCTGAGATCGACCTGACTGACGAGATATTGGTCCGCAGTGCGATAATCTCGGAGATCAGCGAAAGACTCACTGAGCCTGCCGACGTGAAGCTGTATGCAGGGAAGGCGACCAGCATCGCGCTGATTGGGCCTCCCGGCTCAGGGAAGAGTTCTCTGACAGCCAAGGTGGCGTCGCATTTCCTTTTCAAGAAGAAGACGAAAGTCACACTATCGACACTGGACGATTTCAAGCCATCCGCTTCGGATGAACTCAAGAGATTCGCCGATATTCTCAAAATACCGTGCGTATCGGGTGCACCGTCTCATCGCGATCTCGCATCAGCAGGTATCGTGCTGATCGATACTCCCGGTATCCCGGTAGGAGCGGTTTCAGAGCGAGACAGCATCTTAGAGAAACTCGATCGGCTTAGCGTAGATGAAATCTGGCTTGTTTTTCCTGCCTACTGTCGATGGCAGGATTTGCGAAGATGGCATAGTTTCTTCAAGCCAGTAGGAATAACGGCAACGGCACTAACATTTCTCGATCAGACTCATGTGTATGGTTCGGCTATTAACCTCTCGATTCTCGAGAAGGTCAGATTTTCTTTCTTCTCGACGGGCAGAGCCTCTGCCGCAGATTTGCAGGTCGCCAATATGAAGAATCTGGCTGGAAAGGTGGTCGGTACGATTGGGGTGCGCATATGACACAAACATCTGACATGAAAACCAGGCTGGCAGCCCTTTCTCGTCCACTCACTCTGACGGTGACTTCGGGTAAGGGAGGTGTCGGCAAGAGCGTTATTTCGCTTTCGTTAGCGGTCAAGCATGCTTTCGATGGCATCAGGACTCTTTTGATTGACGCTGATCTTGGACTCGGAAACCAGCACATACTGACCGGTCAGACGCCGGTGTTCACTATCGAAGATGTTCTTGCAGCCACTTGCAGGCTTGAAGAATCGATTCTCTCGATTTCGGAGAATTTCAGCCTTCTGCCGGCAGGTAGCGGGTTCAGCAATGCTGACTGGAGATTCGCGCACAGCGTGGAAGATAGCAGGACAATGCTGGAATGGCTGAAAGCAAATTTTGATTTGATAATTGTAGATAGTGGCGCGGGGATATCGTCGAAAGTTACGACCGTAGCCAGACTGTCCGATATAGTCCTGCTCGTGACAACACCCGACATCGCCGCGGTTGCAGATTCATATGCGGTTGCAAAGTACCTGCTAACGACTGACCCATCTGCCAGGATAGGAGTCACAGTCAACCGCGCAGATACAGATCAGGAAGGAAAACGCACATCGGAGAATCTTCGCCTGATGATGGAGAAGTTTCTCAAGCACAAGATTCCAGCTATGTCTCACATATGTGAGTACCGGGGTCTTCGGCCTATCGTGTTGAATCACAGTATCTTGACTGCTGGATTTGGCGATTCGCAGTGGAGCGACTCGATTGAGACGACTGCCCGGATGCTGACGACGTGCATTCCACCAGACCTAAGCCTATGGGCGAAAGCTCATTGGGGTGCGAGAGATCCACTCTCAGCACTAAATCTCAAATCAGAAAATGACGATATCATTAATATAGCTCCAGAGCCGACGGTGAAATCTGTCCAAGTTGAGGGCTCTCTGCTAACTTCAAGGAAGGACTCTCTATGAAGGCGAAGGAAGAAATCTGGGTGGCCTATCGCCAGACCGGCGATCCGGAAACCCGGGAACAGCTTCTGGTTAAGTATCTGCCTCTCGTGAAAAACGTGGCTGGCCGCATGGCTATGGGATTCCCGAAGTCAGTCGAACTTTCTGATCTTGTAAATACTGGAGTAATCGGTTTGATAGAGGCCTTCAGCAATTTCGATCCGGATCGTGGTGTGAAGTTTGAAACCTATGCAGTACCGCGTATCCGTGGTGCGATTCTCGATGAACTCAGAGCACTTGATTGGGTGCCGAGATCCACGCGAGCCAAGTCGCGCGAGATCGATAGAGCGCTCGTCAAACTTGAAAACGATCTTGGAAGAAATCCCAACAATGACGAACTCGCGGATCATCTGGATATCAGCTTGTCCGATCTGCACCATGCTCTCAGGGATGTGTCCGGCACTACAATACTCTCGCTCGACGAGATGATATACGGCGAAGAGGATAACAGACAGATTCCCCGCGTGGAGGCTGTCGAAGATCACTCTAGAGACAGCGTGATTGCCACTATCGAAAAGGATGAGTTGAGGGCATTTCTGGTTGTGGCGATATCGAATCTCTCTGAACAGGAGAAGCTTGTCATCGCGCTCTATTACTACGAGGAGTTGACGCTTAAGGAAATAGGCGAAGTAATGCAGATCTCCGAGTCTCGCGTATCTCAGATCCATACTAAATCGATCATGAAGCTTCGGGGTATGGTGAGGGAGAAGTTTGGACTATAGTCTTTTGAGGTATTTAGCATGGTTCGGCCAATTGACATAGCTGACCACATGGCCAAGACGCTGGCGGCTGAGAAGGTCAATCAGATTCAGAAGGCAGCACCAGACATGGATCAGCGGCAATTTGCCATGCAGCTCGAAAACAAGATGACTCAGAAACAGGAACAAACTGCACCACTGCCAAAGACGGACGAAGTGATTATTCACAGAGACAAGCAACAAAATGAGAAACAGAAAAAGAAAAGGGATATGAATAAGGATAAGAATAAGAAGCAATCGCAGCCTCACCTGGATGTGAAGGCTTAAGAGGGTGGGATGAGCAATTACCAAATATTGGAAATCGTATTGGATGGACTGTTTTTCGCAACAGTCGCCGCGATCGCTGTCATATTCGCGGTTATCCGCGAAAGGTCTGTCCGTGAAGCTCAGTCAGAGCAAGTGCCGAACCGCTCGATCGCATTCCCCAAAATCATGAATGACGTTGTCACATGCATGCCGACTTCAGCCGATCTCATCGAGAACACTGGCATGGGAGCGAGAGTAATCAACCGACTGACCGGTCCATCTGTTGGACACAATAGCAAGGACACAAGGCTGGCAGTCAGTTTAACCAGAGCGGAACGCGAGTTCATGTCAAGCATCATAGAAGAAGGATCTCGGCAGACAGCCTGAGGAAGGAATTCAAACATGACACATGATTCACCACTATACCTGCAGAAGATTGAATGCCCCGTATGCAAGACGGTGAATGAATTTGATACGATCAAAGTAGGCGCATACGTAGAGGGAGGGCGAGACACTGACTTTTGTCCCACAGAAATCAAGTGGAAAGACACAAGATATCAGAGATTCCATCCTCTGCTATACTTCATGGCTACTTGTTCGAGCTGCTTCTTCACAAGAGAATATACGGCCAAGTTTAAGGACTGGAAGAATGACACGGCGTTTAGAAACTATAAGCTAGCGCCAATGAAGCAGAAGCATGCGCTAATCCTTGCGGAAGACCAGAATGTCATCAAGATGCTCGGTGACAATATAGATATTCAGAAATGCCCTCATCAGACAGCGATAAACAAGCTACTTCTGGGAATATACGATGAGATGCTGTCCGATCGTCCGTCGGTACTTGATGTTGCAAGGTATTTCGTCAGAGTCGGCTGGATGTTCAGAGAATGCACCTCTCCCAAGTCCGAAGTCGAAAACATCTATTTCAGCTATGTATCCAACCTTGAGGATCACGTGAGGAATCTCGACAGCATATATAATAAGTTCGAAGACGTCCGTCTTAAACTTCACAATTCTGTAAAGAATCATCTAGAAGATACAGGGTTTACGACTGAAGCGATCTCCGGCGAATTACGTGAAGGATACAGCCAGGCTCTGGCATTCCTCTCAGGGGCAGGAGAGCGTCTCGAAGCTTCCGTTCGTCGCTTCCAGGAAATGATTCGCATCAGCACTGACAGCATTCAGATTGTCGGCGATGATGATGTGTTTGCGACGCCATACGGTGGCTACGATTCCTACCGTGAGTTCCTGAAGCAGTTGAGGACCAGTTGGGACTTCGTCCCTCTCAGCGAGCATGATGCGCTCAGGATGTCATTCAGATTCTACAAGAACGCTTATGAAGCGGGTCATCAGGTATCATCAGGAAATCAACAAATTCAAGTGGAGTACATACTTGGCGAGCTTTGCAGGAGACTTGGAACTCACGACGAGGCGAAAAAGTATTTCAATGCCGCAATCAGGAGTTCGCAGGAGTTTGTCTATCAGAACAAGGGAGATATGGCTCGAACTGCACTAGCGCGCAAGATTCTTGAATTAGCACTTGCACAGGGAAAGCTGAATCTTAAGGAAAGCGAAAAGGTCTGAGATAGATGCGTGCAGATAAGACAGGCACTGTAAAATTAGTCACCCCGGAATTGTCGATCTGGGACAAGCTTGAACTTGAGTTTCTGCTCGGGGGCAGGTCCGGGACATATCTGACGCGCATTGAGGGTTTCGAGGAAGAATGCCCCATAATTGCCCGACCGGAGTGGCTTAGCGGAGAGCCTCTATTCTGCGAAGGCTCTCCCTGTGGTGTAACCTACTTCGGTCCAGTATGTGCATACAGGTTCGCGAGCAAAGTGCTGCGGAGTTTCACGTCGAATCAGAGGGAGATGTACGTTCTTGCGGCACCGCGGAGTTTCGAGCGGATTCAGAGAAGAAGATTTGCGAGAGTAGAAATATCAATTGCATTTCGATTCAAGGAAGTCTCAAGAGTTATTGCAGGCACCGAAAGATATGATGACCTAGAGTGGCAGCACTCATCCACCCATGACCTGTCCGCTGGCGGCATTCTTTTCAGTAGCGATCATGCGATCAAGCCCGGTTCAATCCTTTCAGTGCAGCTATCATTGCCCGCGACTGGCTGGGTGTTTCGAACTCTGGCGAAGGTCGCGCGCTGTGAGAGAGATGTCGCCGGGATGTGGCTAATCGGGTTCGAACTGATCTCTCGTGAGGAGTTTTCAGTGAAGATTGGTAATATCGATCTGTCGTTCTTTCCAGAACCTTATCAAACGTTCGGTGAGAACGAACGCAATCTGATTTCGAACTTTGTATTCAACGAAGAAGTGAAAATCCGACGAAGAGAATATCACAAGGAGAGTGAATTGTGAACATGGATGTGAGATCAAAAACAGAGCGCGGCGAGTGGTCCGTCCAGTTAGAAGAGGCGCGAAGTGTACAATCGAAACAGAGACGGCGCTATGTCAGACTTGATATTACGTCGCCCATCGACATTAAGCTTCTCGTCCCTGCATCAGAAGAGAACGAAACAGCCGGAATGATCCCGTTCCGTGGTGAAGTGATTAACGTCTCCGCTGGCGGGATGCTTATCGAATCTACTGATGCGATGCCTGAGGACGAATATATTGTACTCGAATTCGAGTTGAATGCTACAGCGAAGCTGACTGGGATAGTCGGAAAGATTAAACGCTGCGACACAGAGGATGAATCGAGACATTATATCGGTATCGAGTTCTGTACGAAAGAGGATATCGATCGGAACTGTCCTGCAGAGTATCAGCAGTTACTCAAGGAGCAGTGCACGAGCTTTGACGAGAAAGTGCGCGAATTGATTAATAAGCATGTATTTAGGTTGAAGACTGCCGGAGGCGTGACGGGGAAGGTCAAATGATCAAGTCGCTCGCAATCGCGCTGATCATTCTCGTTTGGGTATCGAATTGCGCTTACGCGGACCGCGATCAGTCATTTGCAATCTGTTTCCAGGGCGCTGAAGAGGGCTTTCAGGAACTTCAGCTGCCGGACAGGATTTACAGTAGAATTGTCGGATTCCCTGGAATAGGAATTGCAACACCAGAAGCAACTGAAGCTGCGTTGAAGGAGAATCCCTTCCCTGAAACCAGGTACTTCGTGCCAGACGCGATGATAAACCTTGCTGGAACTGTAGGGGTGAGGTACCTGATCTGGTTGAAAGTCGAGAAGGCGGATACTCAGAAATCTGCACACACGTTCATTCCTTACGTGTTCAGGAGTCAACACAGAAAATACATTCTCGGTGTTCGCATGTACGTAGTGGACTCCTTTGTCGGTGAGACAGTTGCTGCCGAGTACTTCGAAGCAAACAGAAAAGGTCCGGCGGTGATGTCGTATCTCGATTACGATAAGAATGATCCGGGGCTTGTCCAGGATTACACTTCTGTTAGGGCGAAATTTGTCGAGATGGCAGAAGAGATATCCGACAAGATCGCTGAAGAGATTATGAAGGTGGCCCATAACCGATAGGCGGCAGGATGTCGACAGCTATTGAATCCAGGAATCAAACCCCGCACCGTCAGCGGTTAACACCCATCGAATTATCACATCTGCCATTTCCGACATTCTTCACGGAGCAGGACTGCGACTCTATAGTCGTTAATGACCTGTTCAGACCATACATCGATTGCGAAGATACAGGTCAGTACACGACATCTCTCGAAAAACTCGAAAGTATGTTCGGTGTATCTCTGAAGCAGTTGATTTGTAATGTGATCGACTCCGGTGCCAGAATAAGCCTTGAAGAGATCAACTTCTCGGACTGTTCGGGATTCATGAGATGTGCGACACTTCACCTCATCCCAACAGTAGTCACGAATGATGGCAGCACCGGTTGTGCAGGGATTCTTGTAGATCGGACCAAATCCTGGAGGCTGTCGCAACGACTCAATCTTGTGCAAAGCGAGCTCTCTATAGTGTCACAAGTCAGCGCCCAACTCGGCGCCACAATGGAGGCTGAGAATATCCTCAAGATCGTGCTCATAGCGGTTACTGCCAGAGAAGGACTCGGATTCAACAGGGCATTCGTCTTTCTTGTCGATGAGAATTCCCGAGAACTGGTTGGGTGTCATGCTATCGGTCCGATCAATGCGGAAGAGGCTGGAAGAATTTGGGGGACGATCCCTGACGAAGGCAAAGACTTAAGAAGCATCATCAGGAGCTATCGCAGGAGCATCCAGTTGTCGAGCATGGAAACCGATCGAATTGTCAGACAGCAGATACTCCCGTTCGACGACAAGCATTCACCGTTAGCCAACTCGATCCTATCGAGAAAGCCAATCCGTGTTACCGACATGCAGCAGCTGTCGACTTTGGCAGATGCCACGGGCCGATTGCTGTGTGCCCCTGAACTCGCAATTGCCCCGCTTTACACGAGGAAAAGAGTGCTCGGAGTGATTGCTGCTGACAATCTGATTACTGGACGTCGAATCTCCGAAACCGACCTTGAACAGCTGCAGATGTTCGCAAGTCAGGCCGCCACAGCGCTTGAAAGAGCGCACTTGTATGAAAATCTTCAATCATATACTGGGAAGATTGAAAAAGTTAACAGGCAGCTTGAGGAAACTCAAAAAGAGATAATTCGCATGGAGAAGCTCTCATTGATGGGAGAGATGACATACCGGATCGCTCATGAATTGCGCAACCCTCTAACAGTAATAGGAGGGTTCGCTGGTCTTCTCGTGAAATCTGATGGACTCTCCGAGACCGCAATTGAACGTGCCGAGATTATTCAGAAGGAATCGCGGCGCATTGAAAAGCATCTCGACATTCTCCTCGACTTCTCGAAGTCATACTCGCAGGAATGCGAAAGCGTCGATCTCAACATGCTTGCTCGCGATGTCGTGCGGATGGTGGAACCAGCATTTCTGAAGCGTGGCATTAGTGTGCAATCTGTAGCAGGTGACAGCGCTGTGATTGTGCAGGCTCACAAGGACCTGCTTCTCCACGGTCTTTACAACGTTGTCGGAGTTCTCGGCGAACTATCTCCTAAGGGCGCCCTTTGGAGATTGATAAGCACGGGTGAAGAGGATGCCAGTGTGATCGAAGTGCTGCCGGATGATCAGACGATGGATCGCGAAACGGCCATTGGAGTCCTTAAAGGCTTTGTCCAGAGTCAGACGAGTACAGCCGATTTGCGACTCGCTCTTGCAAATGAGGCAATAAGCTATAACGGCGGACATCTGGGCTGCGAATTACACGAACAGCAGCCTCGAATATACATGTCATTTCAGAAGTAGGGGTGTAATGATGCCTAACAAAATACTGATAGTCGATGATGAGGAGAACATCAGAAAACTGTACACGGCCGAACTCAAGGCCGAAGGTTATGAAGTATCGTCGGTCGATTCCGGCGAAGCGGCATTGGATTGGGTAGCGAAAGAAGCACCGGATCTTGTGGTGCTTGATATCAAAATGGCCGAGAGAGATGGTCTTGATATTCTCGGCAGCATCAAACGAGACAACCGTGAACTGCCGGTGGTGTTGAATTCGGCATACACTATCTACAAAGATGATTTCAACTCATGGCTGGCTGATGCATACGTCGTCAAGTCCTCAGACTTAAATGAATTGAAGACCAAGATTAGGGAGATTCTATCAATCTGATGGTGAGAACTGTCGCAAAATCGGAAACCGACTGGGGAGCAGTGGAAAGCCTGGTCGAAGAAATTCGAGTAACGACGCTGAATCTGGCGATTGCTGCTACGAAATTCAGCGGAGGGAGCGAGGCGAGAGCCTCGGTTCGCAAATCGACAAGTGATCTTGTGAACCTATGTCTCGACACTGTCAACAGGGTGACGAGTGTCCTCAAGACGGCTGCTGCAGGTGAAGCGGCACGGGAGGTAGATTCCGAGAAGTATCTTTCAGAGCTCGAAACAGTGGAAATAAATATCCGCGATAGGTCGAAGCAAATAATGGAACTCCTGCGCGGAATTGATATCTCTGATCCCGAATGACCGACAAGACAGAAGTATTTAGCCAGATTCGTGCCGGTGCCCTTCAGATTGGCTGGGATCGTTCCGATACAAATATCAGATTGTCTTGAAAGGATGAAGCTTGAACAAGCGCATAGAAAGACTCCTGGTGATCATAACTTCAGAGGGCGGACCTCCTGTAGTTCACTCAATTCTGTCACAGCTGGAGACTGATTTCCCGGTCCCGATTGTGATCTGTCAGGGATATCAAACAGGTACGGTTAAGGCTCTCTGCAATGTCTGGAACAAGACATCGCAGTTGACCGTCAAATACGCGGGTGATGTTAATCCTCTACTGCCCGGTTCAGTGTGTGTGCTGCCACACAATTGTAAAGCGAAGATCGACACCTCCTCAAGTGTGCCATGCATGGTGAAAAGTAGAATGGGAAGCGGGGAGAATGAAGGGGACCCGGTTGCGAAGTTGCTTGAATCGGCAGGGGAAGCGTATGGTAGTGAGTTGAAGCTCGCGCTTGCAGGAGGACAGAAGAAGGGTATGGATGAATTCCAGGACATCGTGCAGGTGGTTTCAGGCAGCGGAGGCACTGTATGCTCTGTCATGGAGACTGGAGCGATTGCTACTGGGAAACTCTTGCGAAAAGGCGATGATGTTTCTCTTGTGAGCTCTGACGAATTCGTCGCTTCACTCTATGCGTGGATAGGACGATCCAGGAAGACATCACAGACGAGTTGACCGGATTCGTATCCGAGCTACCGACAATTCGAGAAAGAAGATATTGTTATGGATATGCACTGGAGGTCACGTGGATGAGACGTTGAATGTCCTTGTCGTGGATGATGAGGCGATTCTCCGAAATCTTCTCGACAAGATCCTGAAGAGGGAAGGTTATAGTGTGTTTCTGGCACAATCAGCAATGGAAGCGCTTCAGACTCTGAGCGACAACAAGATCGATATTGTGCTTTCTGATGTGAAGATGCCGGAAATGGATGGTTTTGCGCTGCTTAGGAAAATCAAAGAGGAGCATCCCGGGGTTGGCACTATTATGATGACCGGATACGAAGATGCGTTTTCGGTCAAGGACGCATTGCTGCTCGGCGCCGATGATTATATCACCAAACCATTCAAGAGTATCGAAGTCAGCATGATTATTGAGCGAGCCTACTGGCGGAGTCTCGCGAACAAGAGGAAAGCCGAGTCGACACTAAGACAGTAATTAGATCCGTCACACCACCGACATCGCAATAATCACATAGAACGGGGCACCTTCTTGCGTAATGCACAACTGCGCCTTTCGCATTCCTCCTGTGACGCTAGATAACTTCATTGTGAGCATAGCGCGGCAATCCCGCTATCGCTCCATGCAAAGTCGCGTCATTGCGAGCGAAGCGTGGCAATCTCGCTATCTCCCCATGCAAAGTCGCGTCATTGCGAGCGAAGCGTGGCAATCTCGCTATCTCCCCATGCAAAGTCGCGTCATTGCGAGCGAAGCGTGGCAATCTCATCGCTTCCCGCGACGATAGGTGCTACAGTGTGAGCCGAGGCTGTGTCTCTGCACGAATATAGTTGAAATAGAAAAAGAGCACCGGACGGGACTCGAACCCGCGACGTCAAGCTTGGGAAGCTTGCATTCTACCACTGAATTACCGGTGCACTCTGCACAAGTATACAATCCTGCAGTATGGTATGTCAAGCTTAGAAGCGGATGGGTTTCCAGTTGACAGTCAGCAGCTCTGACTGAATGTTGATGCTAGCTAAAGGGGAAATCATGAATCCGTTCGCTACGACATTGAGACTCGATTCATTCCTGACGCACGGAACAAGCAAGAAGTACAGAATTCTTCTTTCGGGACAAGTGGCTGTGCCGACGCATTGCTTTAAAGCAGCTCTATTTATGACAGACGATAGCGTGATCACAGAACTGGCGTATCTGATGCCGAATCAGTCGGAGACGTTGCCGGGCGATCCAGAAGATTACGAGATCGGAGTTGAGAAGATTGAGGAGATTACCGGATGGGAGTTTTTTGTAGATGTACCGTAAGGATGGGGAGTGGTTGTGAGTGAATTAGTGATCGGCGTGCTGATTGCCGGGTTGATCGGTATTGGTACGACCCTGGTTCTTGATCAGTTTCGTCGGTGGAGACTTGGGTCAGACCTGAAGAGCGCGCTCATTCCCGAATTGGAGTATTTACAGGTCCTCCTGGCGCAGGTAATAGTCGATTTGCGCCTTAAGGACCGCTCCATCGATGAAGAACTGATTAGATGGATTGTAGACATAAACTGTACTTATGACGGCCCTGACGCGCGGTCCGATGAGCAAAAGAAGCGGTTCGCCGACCTAACTTCTTTGTCGAATGATGAACTGCTCAAGTACGCGGACGCCACCGCCGTCAAAGGGAAAGGTCTTGAACTCAAGAAGTACGATCTCGCATTCATGAGATCCCAGCTGACCCAACTCTCGGTTCTTCCCACCCGAGTTCAGAGCAGCTTGTTGATCCTCCTATTTCGAATCGATATCTGGAACCAAGGAGTCGAACATTATTGGCTGTATTTTAATTGCACTTTCACAGCGAATGCCAGTCCCCAATTGATCACTGCGGCCTATGATAACTTGGGGCGAAGCTATGGTTTTCTCGCCACACAAGCGAAGAGAATCTGTGATAAGATCTCGGATACAATAAAATTGCTCCAATAGCCGCGTCATTACGCTGTGAAGTCCAAAGCCGTGCAGGGAGATGAGTAGATGGAAATAGTGCAGCTAATTCGAGATTATCTGGCAGTGATCTTGTCGTGGCCGGTTATGGCATTTATATTCGCGATGATAGCCATGAAACTCTTCAGATCTCAGATCAGCCGATTGCTTGAGAGGAAGGCTACAGTGAGAGTGGGGAACACTGAATTGCAGATCAATCAGCAGCCAGCAGAAGAGGCACCGAACAGGGAGAAAGTGTATACAGAGACAGAGCTGAATAGCCTCATTGGTGATGTTGAGAAAGTTATGGCAGAGGATCTGATGCGAGCGGACGAAGAGCTGCAAGTCTCCAAGCAGGAGATATATTCAAAAGTTGTGGATAGAATAGAATGAGCGTATCCTCTTAATAGTAAACAAGAGAACTCGGGTTTATCCGAGCAGGAGGACACGCTCATGAGGAATAGTAATGTAAGTAATTTGGAAAGTCGAGTGGAAA
>JAHJOQ010000031.1 GCA_018820315.1 Candidatus Zixiibacteriota bacterium
CGACACTGGCTGTATATTACAGTCTGATTCCGAAATTTCAAGACAAAAGTTTGATGAGGGCTTTGATTTCACTTCTTATTGCTGAGACTGAAGACTTGAGATTCTTCTCAGGGAGCGTCATTCGGTTCTTTCTGCCGTTTCTCAACTGAAGCCTGGCACCCTCAATCGTGAACCCATCCTCATAGAGGAATTTCTTGATGCGGCGAACAAGCTCAATTTCCTTTTCCTGATAAATCCGGTTGCCGCTACGGTTCTTTTTCGGCTTAAGAGTGGGAAATTCGCGTTCCCAGAAGCGTAGGACATATGCCTTCACTCCGGTGAGTTCGCTCACTTCCGATATCGAGTAGTAAAGCTTACCTGGCGCTGATTTAGCATCCTTCACGGATTCCCCCTCCATCGGAGCAAACCCTTCCCGCTTACTGCCACTATCTGGAACGTTGTTCAATATATATACTTGAACAGCCCGTGTCAAGTCGTAGGTTCATGTTTCTGACTTTAAATCTCTACTCATCAGTTCTCTGACCGCCACCAGCGGATCTTTTCCTTCAAACAGGATCAGGTATATCTGTTCGGTGATTGGCATTTCAATGCCGAGTCTCTTTGCGAGAGAATGGACTGATTGAGTGGTTTTCACTCCCTCGGCGACCATGACCATCCCGGATAGAACCTCGTTAAGTGTCTTCCCCCGACCAATCTCCTCCCCGACATGACGATTACGTGAATGCTTGGAAATACAAGTCGTCACCAGGTCCCCGAGGCCCGAAAGTCCAGCAAATGTCATCGGATCGGCCCCGAAAGTCCCTCCCAGCCGCACTATCTCGGCAAGTCCACGTGTCATCAATGCACCACCGGTGTTGTCGCCGAATCCGAGTCCATGGACTATCCCGGCGGCTATCGCGATGATATTCTTCACCGAGCCCCCGAGTTCGACACCTGTTAGGTCGGGCGATGTATAAACCCGGAAGTAGTCGTTTGTGAGTAGCCTCTGTACACTTGCTGCGACTTCTTCCGACTCACCTGCGACCACCACCGAAGTTGGCATTCGGCGAGAGACCTCCTCCGCATGAGATGGTCCGGAGAGGGTGGTGATCTTCTGCCTGTCTATGTCTGGAATCTCCGAGCTTATGACCTCAGACATCCTCAGGCATGTGTTGTTCTCGATTCCTTTGGCGCAATTTACGAAGATCGCATCTCGCAACCCCTTGTCAGCTAACAGATGGGCGGCACTACGGACTGTATGCGATGGCACCACGAAGAATATCATTTCTGCATTGGCGACTGCGGTATCGATTTGCGAGGTAACTACAATGTCCTCAGCCAGAGACACTCCGGGGAGTTTCTGCTTGTGTTCTCGCGTCGTGCGAAGAATCTCAGCATCTTCCGGGTTGAATTCCCATATGCTCACACGGTGGCCATTTTCGTGCAGCAGGATTGAGAGCGCAATCCCCCAGCTTCCACCACCCAATACAGCGATACTCTTCATATTAAGGACCGACCCTCTTGAATTTGTTCTCCTCTCCCTTGACAAGCCTCTTGATGTTGTCTCTGTGAGCATAGAAAATGACGATTGCGAGGATGATCGTGAATACCAGCAATTCGACTTCGATCTTGCGGCCGAGTGCGTATGTCTCGGTAAGCACTGATATCGGTAGCGACGCCGCCCCGGCTAATGACCCCGCAGAAATGAACCGGGTGACTGCAAAGACTACACCGAACACCGCTACTGCGATAGCGACCTCGACCGGAAGCAGTGCTACGCAGACCCCGAGTGCGGTCAGGACGCCTTTGCCGCCTCTGAACCTGGCGAATATGGTGAAAATATGTCCAATAACAGATGCAGATCCGCATATAATCTGAAACTGGATCAGGGGCAATCCGACTGCACTCTCGAACAAGAGCGGTGCAACGATGTAGACTGCAACGAAGCCTTTTGCGATGTCCAGAGCGGCCACCACAAGCGCTGGTGGCGCCCCGGTTACTCGATATACGTTGGTGAAACCGGTGCTGCCGGATCCAAAGTCGCGTACGTCCACACCCTTCACCAGCCGTGTCACTATGATTCCGAATGGAATGGAGCCTGCGAGATAGGCGACCAGAATTCCTATTGTAAAGTAAGCCACAACTCTCCAGAGCGAGCGGTATCTGCTCGCCCGATGTTCCTTATGTCGTTTCGATCATCGCGTGCCGATCTCACCCACTACTTAAGCTTCGAATGAAGATACCAATCCTTGCCAGTCAATTTTGCTCCGCGATCGAGATATAGCTCAAACTCGGACCCGTCGGTTGTCTTGACATGAAAGCAATTTCGATGACGTCGAGAACGCCAGTTTCGAGAATGTGCGCCGTCCGAAAATCCCCAGTCCTGCCACTGGGCTATCACTTCTTCGACGCAATACTCTCTTCCTTCCCAGACGAATTTATCCGGGCGTTTGGGCGAGTCGATTTCCGTAACATCAATCCGTTGTGAGATGAACTTCATTTCTTCTCGGACAGGTGCGCAAGCTCCTTCATGGTCTCAAGTATTTTGTCAGTCTCCTCGGGAGTCAGCTGTCCGTCGGCGAGAGCTTCCTGAATAATCTCACTCGCATTCTTGATCGACAGTCCGGCCGTTTCACCTTTGATCCTGCCTTCCTTAAATGCGGTTCTGACCTGGTCGAAGATCACGTGCACTTCATCCTCATTGTAACCATCCGGGAGCTGCTCGATTACTTTGGTCTCGAGAACGGAAATAGACTTGTCGATAGCCATCTTCGCTATATGCGGACAGGCGAAATAGCCGCCAATGATCAGAACAACAAAAACGATACCAACAACGATTAGCGCTGTCCTGCAACCACGCTTTTTCTTCTGTTGCTGTGGTTGCTGCTGAGGTACATTCTCTTGATCCATCTTTAATGGCTCCATGTATAGAGTTACTCAGTTCTTCATCTATCTCATGTATATATTATACATTGACCGATGCATTCTATTCAACATAAATCTGAAGGGGATGCCGGTACGAGCGAAGATTGCGTTGCTCTGTGGGCGACACATGTCCACATGTGCCCCTGATCGAGCTTCTATATGCCAGTCTCTGGAAGATGTGGATATCTGGCACTCACGGAAAGACTCTTACGCAAGGCTGACGACTCGCTTTGGTTGCGACATTTATCCATGACGTCGGATTCCACCTACCCTGCTACAGATAGCAAGGTTCCGGAGAGCCGGGTATGAATATGTATGCAATGAGATAGACTACATCGTCAATATCGATCTGACCCGAGCAATCAGCATCGCCCGTACTCAGATCCACAGGAGCGGGGCCGCCAGTGAAAATATACGCAATCAGATGCACTGCATCATCGATGTCGACCTCTCCTGATCCGTCAGCATCTCCGGGAACAGATGGCGGTGGGGATATATTCGCGAAGACGTAACTCGAAACATCCCAGTTGGAAACTCCCATATCGGGCTTGTATGACCATTGGTAGTAGATGGTCATCGATGTGACGGGAGCGGTTCCGACAGACACCCATCCGTCAACGAGGTTATAGCAGCGCTCGTCGAATCCGAGTTTCACGCCATCGACAAAGACCGAATCTATCGAATGGAGCGGCTTGCGTTCGAGATAATAGAGCTTTCGTCCGGGAATAATCGAAATTGACTCGCTGTAGTAGCCTACTCCGTCGCGGTCAACATCCGCGAATTGGATCTCCTCGATCACGCTTGAATATGTGCCGCTGGAAATCCATGCCGGAGTAGATGACAGTGTCGTCCCGGTATTCTCATAGATGAAAACCTCAGACCACCATCTGCCTGCAGCAAGGTCCATATCTCCGTCGCAGTCGAGATCGCACCATGATACCGCCGAACCGTATCCGCCGGTATTGGACTGCCAGTACGGTGTCGGATTGAGTGTCCCCATTTCGTTGTGGTAGACCTTGAACTTGCCTACGCCGCTGAGCTGATTGTTGTCAGCTACTGCGAGGTCGAGCCATCCGTCGCCGTCGATATCACCGAACGCGAGAGTATTGGATGACTGCACGTCAAGAGACTGCCATCCTGGCAATGTTTCGATCACACCGGCATCATTGAAGTATATCATTACTCGGTTCTCGTCACCGCAGTAAGCCAGATCCAGATCCCCATCGCCGTCGACGTCACCCATAGTGACATCGATCATAGCTGATGTATTGCCGGACATCCAGGACGGTGTCGCTTCAAACACTCCGCCGATGTTGTAGTACGCCCGCTGGTTCTCGTACTGGTTTACATAAGCTGTGCCGCTCGCGAATGCCACGTCAAGATCACCGTCACCGTCTATATCTCCCAAAGCGCAGGAAAATGCCCATGTGGAATCATCGGATGTCCACCATGGATTGGTGCCCATAGTGCCGGCGCTGTTCAGATAGGCGTCCATGTTGTTCGGTGTGGAAAAGCCACCGCTGCCGAGAAAATTAGCAACGACCATCTCCGGATAACCATCATAGTTGAGGTCACCGATAGCACAGTGACCGGAGTATTCGTTGTTCGATGATTGCCATGTCGGGAAAATAGGCAATGTGCCGCCATCGTTCCTGAAAATATAGTTCCTCACCATCTGCATATCATTTCCATTGGACAGGAACAAATCCAGATAGCCGTCGCCATCCAGATCATGCCATTGCAGTCCGGTATGATACTTGCCTGCCCCACCTGAGTTCTGCCAGAATGGTGTAGATTCAAATGAAAACGCCCCGAATGCGGCCGAGGCAAAGAGAGCCAGCGCTGTTGCAATTGTCGTCAGCATCCTCATGATGTATCCTCCTCAAGCAGATCCACAGGTGTCACAAAGGGTTCGCGACATACAGAGTCGTTGCTAACAAGTGAATTACGGAAGTACACATTCAATATAACAGACGCTATCGGAGGCGCAATGTTTATTTGAGGAGCAGCATCTTTTTCGAGGTATTGAAATCGCCTACAGTCAATCGATAAAAATATACACCGGACGGAATATCGGATCCTACGAATTCGTATGAGTGCCACCCGGCACCGAGGTGTTCCCACTCCTCTCTCGCCACCAATTGGCCGAGAATGTTGTGGACCTGTATTGATGCTGCACCCGATTTCGCAAGATAGAATCCAATCGTTGTGATCGGGTTGAATGGGTTCGGGTAGTTCTGTGAAAGTTTGTATCCTGCCGGAACGATCGGTTGATCGAGATCGTCCGCTGCCGTTGGACTGTAGTCATAAGAATTGGCGTAGATGTCGAATCCGTTCCCCGCGTTTCTATTGTCCGACCAGACAGCGAATACATCATGTCCCGTCATGGCGAGCGCGCAGTGTTCGGCGCGGGCTTCAACACCGGGATGAGCTACCGGAGTAGCTGATCCTACGATGTCATCTGACGTTACCACTGCCATGTAGACCGATGGATGCCCGCTCCTGGCATCTGTCCAGCAAACAGTGAAATTACCGGCAGCATCAATTGCTGTGGAAATTTCAGATAGTGCCAGCGCTGGCGAGGATGTTATCGATACTGCATCACCTACCGGAACGGCGGCTGCAGAGTATCTCTGGGCGAGAATCGCATACTCATCTGATTCAGATTTACTTATCCAGGCTATGCCGAACTCACCGCTGGCTGGACCGACCGCAAGATCGAAGTCCTCCTGCGAGTCGCTCGCTCTGCCGTAAGCAACGGGAACATTTCCGCCCACAGGCACGCCGCTGGCGCTGATCACCTGTAAGTAAACCTGGCCTACATCTGCGACAACCGATTTCCACGCAATCACTATATCATTGCTGCCGGACATCCCGACTTTGGGAGAGAAGTTGTCGATCAAAGCAGGCTCGGAGTTGACTTTGAAATTCACTCCATCCAGTGCACCCAATGAAGATATTCTCTGGCAATAGATATCGCGCTGCTCGTTTCGACCATCTTCCCACACCACGCTTGCCCTGCCTGTCGATGCCTGTGCTGCATCGGGATTAGCTTTGGTCGCAGATGATGCGTCGTCATTGAGCTGCAGCTCATTTGTCAGCGGTGTTCCCGATGAGCCATACCTTCGCGCATATACTTTCAGACCGCTGGCCATGCCGGACGCCTCGCGAGCGTCGAGCCATGCTACTGTCGCGTGCATGCCCCCGTCAGAACCGATCGAAGGATCTGTCTGCAGAAACGCGTGGATGTCCTCGTTCACCTTTTGATTCGACCCGGTTGGGATACCGGCTGCATTTCCAAACTGAATGTAAATGTCGCCATCATCCGAGCGGCAATCGTGCCACACCGATGCGAATTCATTGCCATCGAGCAGAGCTATGTCCGGGATCAACTGTTGAGCACCTGACGTGACTGTTTCAAGCAGTTCGTTCACGCCGTCAAGACCTCCGGTGGCGTCGAGCCTCTGGAAATACGTGTCAATCTCACCATTTCTGAGATCGGTCCAGACCACTGCAGGAAGATCGTCGCCGCCTATGGCAACCTTGGGATAGAATCTCTCCTGGAATAATGCCGGATCAGACACAGTAACATTTGAACCGATTCGATCGCCGGAAGCATCAAGCCTTGTAGCGAGGATCTCCGCCCTTTCTCCGTAGCTGGCCCACGTCGCAAGAATCGAATTGTCACCGGACTTTGCGCATGAGATGTCCCAGCAAACATAATCGGGGTTGTCGCTGACGAGCAGGTTTGCTCCATTCTTGCTTCCTGCATAGGTGACGATCTGACCATAGACGACCTGGTTGCTATTTCTGGTGTCTATCCAGAACGCGGTGTAACCGATTCCGTCAAGATGACAGACTGAACTCTGGAACTGGTCATCGGAACCGTGCGCCGGATCGGGAAGCGAAATCAAACCCGAGATCGGCACTCCGCCGGTCGTATAGGTTTTCATAACAACGCTGGAGCCGAGAGATGTGATTTCTTCCCACGATATCGCGAATCCTTCATCGACACCATTCGCAATGTCTGGCGACCAATACTTGCTGTTGGTGGCAGAGGTGTTGACCTGAAAGTTGCTGCCGAGCGGTTCGAATATCGGTGTATATATCTGGCAGAATATGTTCTCGCCGTTGCGCGAGTCTTCCCAGACGAATGCGATGCTGCCCCCGTACAGATATGAAACTCTCGGCAGGTTGCAGATATTCTGTCCCGTGTTGTCATTGACTTTGAACATCGGAGTCACAGGAATTAGATCTTGATCGAACACTCGACCATAAAGACTGCCGTCCTTGTCGATCCAGGCGACGACAATGTTTCCAGAGGCGAATGCGTCGCACGAGGGCATCCTCTGATCGGCAAAAGTCTCATCATAAATGAGTCGTGTGTTGCCCCCTATCGGGACATTGTCGTCGGAGTAAACCTGAGCAAAAATATCGAGATCACCGTTGCGATCGTCTTCCCAGATGACCACGGATTTGCCATCAGGAAGGACGGCCACATCAGCAAATTGCTGACGGAACGTTTCCGGCTCTGAGTCAGAGTTCAGTTGCACATCTTCAAAAAGCGAGACCTTCGAATATGTCTGTCCACTCGCGTTATGTTGCGGCAAGGTGAGTGGACTCTGCTGAGCGCTGATCCTCCTGTCGTCGTGCCGCGCTTCATAGGTTGCCAGCCGAATGGAAGCTCCGTAGCCGGAACCGACGAAAAGAGAGATCAAAACGATGATATTTGCAAATCTTCTCATGAATATACCTCTGGTTTGACAAGCTAAACCGCAAACAACGTGCCGTTCGCAAACATGATCTCGGTGCGGCTCTGATCCGGTCATGACGACAGCATGCCGCATTCTTGGCTGATTAAGTCGCTGCAATACGTGCTCTTATGACGCCTGTTCAGACAATGAGCAATCTCGATCCTGCACATTGCAGAAGCAGACAATGAAACTCAGTTCATACTGGACATCAAGAAGCTGCAAACATTTTCACCGCGTCGCATGCCCGCGCACGATTCTGAGCTTAGACCACGATTGGACTACTCCACGACTCCACACTAACCCGCAATGGAGATTATGTCAATACGGATAATGATCTTGATGAGAGAATCTAGGAATCGAGCTGCGTCTGAGATGAGTGGTCTATGCTGTCAGAAGACTGTATTAGATACTGGAGACCGGATCGAGTCTCTTTGCAACGAGCTTATCCAGTTGCTCTTTGAGATCGATTATCTTCGCGCTCTCGTGGTATTGGACGGTCTGGAAGGACTCGACACTGCGCATTACGCTGAGCACATTGGAAATGCTCTCCACGCCGCTTTGTATCACTCCGATCGATCGCCTGAGGATTTCGCTGGCACTATCTGACACTTCACCTTTGTCCAGAGCAAGCTCCACAAGTTGCGAGCGTCCGAGGATTGTAGCGCAGGCGTTGTTGAAATAATGGGAGAATGTCGCCACAACGGTGTACATCACATCCGTAGCTATCGTGTCGATTTTGTCAATCGGAAGCCGTTCGTGATGCTCGCTAAGCTGCCTGTAAAGCAATTCGAGTTGGCCAAACATGTCGTTCATCAACTCGTTCGCTCTCTGAGCAAGCTCCAGCGGTGTGCCGACGTCTATTTCGAGGAAAGACGCAGTCTCCATGAAGTTCGTGACCGCCTTTTTTTCAATTTCGGTAAGAACTTCACTACTAAGACCCAGGCTGCGGATCAATGCGATTCTGTTCTCAACGTCTCTCTTGCCGGTGAAGACGTGTCCGTGAACGGAGAACTTGCCTAACCGTGATGCAAGGGCTACGATGTTTACCAGGCGTGAATCAGGATTCGGTTGGACCATATCGAATGCCCGATGATGATCTCTTATGCACGCTTGATAATTCAGCGGGAGATTCCATCTTGCAGCCACAAAGGCTCCAATCTGGGCATGATTGGTTCCAAGCTCCGATTCTTCGGTACTTATCAGATCATCGCCCTTAACGCACCGTTGCCAGATAGATTCATATTCCTTCTTGAATGCTGAATCGAGAATGAGTATACCTACATCGTGCAGCAATCCACTCACAAATGCTTCCTCTGCAGACTTGTATCCTACGGCTTTGGCGATCAGCTCTGCGAGGATCGCAACTTCGAGCGAATGAAGCCAGAAGTCCTTCATGTCAACCTGAGTTGAGAGTCTGTTGCAGATGTCGTATACTGATACTGAGAGCGCAATAGACTTAACCGTGCGAGTCCCAAGTACTCCTAAAGCATCATGTATCGATTGAACCTGATTGGGTCGACCGTAGAAAGAGGAATTTGCCATTTTCAGAATCTTGCTCGTCAGTGTCACATCCCGGGAGATTATATTGGCGATATCCCTGATAGAGGAACTCGGATCCTCGGCGATCCTGATCACCTGCGCCAGTACTTCAGGCAGGGTGAAGAGGCGGTGTTCGCGTTCGATTCTTGAGAATATTCGAGATTCAGTCATACTTGTACATCCTTGCTTCATTATCGGCAGTAAATACGAGTAGTCGAGTGGAAACTTGCGTTCAGCGCAACTTTGATGTACCGATCAGTTTACATGAGGACTTTATGCGTCGGGGCCAGCCACAGCCCGTTCCGGAGAGATCATGGATCAGAGGAGCCGTTATTCCGCTTTGGATTCCAGAAGATTCATTGCAGCTCTTAGGCGGGAAAGAACAAAAAGGTCGGTTTCGGTCTCACTCAACTTCTCGATCCTGTCGCGAGCCTTCTCATCGGAGACAGATGCGAGGGCGACTACAGCGAATCCCCTAACGTGAGGATCAGTTGAGTATGTTTCACTCAACAATATCTCGGCCGCTGGTCTGTACGCCGAATTCGCCCAGACTTCAAATGCAAGCGACTTGGCCATCACACTCAGACTATCGCATTTGTTGAGCAAGGCATCGCAGGCTGGGCTTCCAATCGATGTAAGTGACCTTGCCGCAGACATTCGAACCGAAAAGTGAACATCATCGAGCGCTCTTATGAGAGGTCCTGTCGCACGTGCATCTTCAATCCGTCCCAAAGCTACCGCTGCCGATTTGCGGACTGACTCGACACTGTCGGAGAGCAGATTCACGCAGGGATCGACCGCCGAGGAATCATGGCAGCGGCCAACGGCTGTCACGGCTGCGGAGCGTACAGAGTGATGTTCATCTGTGAAATAGCGAAGAAGTGATTCGGTTGCATCCCTCTCCCCGATCTCACCGAGGCACTGCAGAGCGTTTCGTAGAGCGTAGAGATTGTCAGTTTCGAGAGCTTCTATCAGGGCTGGCACTGCGAGTGCGCCGATGCCTCGGAAGATGTCGACCAGTGTGTTGCGTTCTCGCGCATCCTCAGACGACAGCTTTGTGACAAGCCTCGGCACTGCATCGCTCCCCATTTCGATGAGTTCGTCCTTCGATGGCTGCACAATATCCTGATAGCGTATCTCACCTGAGCTAGCCTTGAGGAAGAGATCATCCACTTTGTCATCGATCGTCGATGCCGCAGCATGCGAGGCAATCGCAGCAACCGTCAGAATCAGAAGCACAGGTAGTATTCTATTAGATATCCACATGCATCACCTGATTGAATCCGTCGGCCAAAAGTCGACGTCCATACCTATTCCCCATTTGGAGTCTATAATCCAGTAACTTTCATCTCTGCCGTTCCCAATGTACTCGTCGCGTCCCGCGAGATCCATGAAAAGCCCGATCGAGCCGTAATCACGCCTTGGATTTCCATACCCCTGAGTGTTGTGCTTACCTTTGATTTGATAGGAGTCATTGCCGCGATAATCCACGAGCAAGCCGAATCCATTGGCCGATCCAGCGCCCTGAGAGAGATCGTATGCCTGATACGTGTCGTTCCCGAAGTAATCGATCAGGATTCCGGCGGCGAGATCGTGGCCACACCCCTGAGAGACTCCTTTCGAGAAATAGTAGTCATCACCCTTCTTGTCCAGAAGTATGCCGAGAGTCAGATGCGTCCCTGCCCCCTGTGCATATTGAAATGACAGGTATTTATCGTTACCTTCAAAGTCACTCTGAATCCCGATGGCGTACCAGTAAGACGAGCCCTGGCCAAAGATATCCGAAATATAGGTATCATGACCGGCGGAGTCGGCCAGTATCGCGACGCCACCCGACATACGCGGCCTCAGCCCGTACGCGAAGCCCTGTGACAGCGACAAATAATGGTCTTTGTACCTCAACACATCTTTATATTTGCCACCTGCAAAATAGGAGTCGTTTCCGTTAATATCACAGAGAATGCCGAGTCCCTTTACAAATGCAAATGCCTGCCCGAAAAGCGCACAATGATAGTTATCTGCACCGGAATTGTCGTAGAGCATCCCTATGCCGAAAGTTCCTGCGCCCTGCACGTGAGTATCACCTTTGTAGATATCGTTGCCGGCTTCATCTACCAGTACTCCAATGCTGAAAAGCCCTGAACCGAGAGAGAAATTGCGGCCGGTATAGAGATCATCCCCGTCCATATCACGTAGACACGCTGGGTAGAAGAATCCCGACGCAAGCGCAAAGTCTGTCAGCGCGCTATACTGATCATTCCCGTCAACGTCATAGATATATTGAGGCGATTCGATAGACTCCAACTCATAGCGGTCATTGCCGCCGAGATCGAGGATAAACGCATAGCTGCCATAATAGTCGTTGCGGCCATAGCCGCCGATGGCAATTGTGCCGACAGGACTCTGCACTTCGTATTGGAACTCTGTGCCGTCGCACTTGCAGGCCCTTCTGATGAATTCGATCATCTTCAGTGAAGTCTCATGCATCGTCAGAACATAGTCGTATGAGAGCGATCTTATCTCAGAGGCATCACCAGAATCTCCGACCAGCTTCAGCGCTATCGGCATGAATCGCTTCGAGAGCTCCTCCTCATACTTCTGCAGGCTGTCCAGCTCGTCAACCGGTCTGAATTCATCCTCTATGTCTTCCAAAAGCAGCTCTGGAAATGTATCGATCACGAATGCGAGCTCTTCGGCAGTCAGCTTCATCTTGAATCGGTCAATCCCGGATCTGACTTCGGAAGTGACGAGATAAATTGTCTCGAAATGATTCCTGATCCCATCGATGCACTCGGCGAAACAGCCTGTCTCTCTGCTAAACGATGGATAATCAAGAGAGACTCCCCTTGGCTCAGGCCAGCTCCTACGCCAGATACTCTCCTGAGCGAGAAACGCTTTCGAATCGAACCCGAGGAGTTTCTCAAGCGATGCCTCATCTTCTTCAAAAAGAAGTCTCGATATGTCGTTCGCAAAATCTATCAGCTCCAACGGATGCTCTGTGAGTCTGTCGACTATTGGCAGGCGAAACGAGTCGATTTCGACATTATCTGTGCGGAATGGAATGTCATCAGGAGTCAGTTTGATGCCTTTAAGCGCCTCTGTGAGCGCCTCTGTCGGGATTATTGGGAAGATGATCGAATCGATCATCTCGGTCTGAGCAGAAATAGACTGCGTGGCGAGCCCAACGAAAATCAGAAGTGCCAAAATGGAACGTGTGGGATTCATTTAACGAAATTAGTGAGCCGGCTATCCAATGTCAAATCAAAACATTATGCAACCCGGAAAATCGAAGGCTTCCAGTATGAGGCGTGGAGCCGTGCTTGCTTACGGGCTTGTTGAAAAACCCGAACCACGTCATTGCGAGCGAAGCGTGGCAATCTCCGCGGTCCTCACATGTGCAAGCAGAGGCTGTGCCTCTGCGCTCTTCTCTGCGGCACTCACAGGAGCACAGCTCCTGTGTGCACTTTGATGCGGCACAGAGATCGCCACGTCGCTCTGATCCTCG
>JAHJOQ010000032.1 GCA_018820315.1 Candidatus Zixiibacteriota bacterium
ACAAGTAGACCACAAAACCGCACGCAAACTTCTCAAAGAGGCCGACGGTTTCGTGTGGAAGGCGCTGGAGTGACGGAAGTTCAGCACCTACACAAAATCATCTTCCATGTATCGGCTAAGAAAGTCGCACGATCCGGAGAGCTTCTCTATAATAGTAGTGATTGTTAGAAGATTGTCGAACATTTCGGTGCTGATAAGCTCCGGCGTCTGAATTATATCCGCAAGACACGCCTCATCGAGATAGGAAGTCAGGCCACTGCACTGCTCGAATTGATTGCGGAGAATTCTGACAGGCGATGAATCGTGAGCATAGCCTTTCTGCTGATGTAATTTCGACTTTATCCATCGCATAATCCGTGGACTGCGTGAAAGCAGTGATATCGTAGTGAGCTTTCGGCGGTATTCAGATGACGTAACGGCGGCACCCCGGTTGGCATCCGGCAGAGATGCAAGTTCCGGAGAGAGCGCGGATAGGAATGAACTGTAGAGTCTATGATTCTTTTTTGTCCTTCTGCCACAGCTCATCGCGAGATTGAAGAATGGGACGCTGTAGAATGGTGTGCAGCTCCAGAAAGAACACCTGTTGCGATCCTCACCTTCAAACAGCCACTTCATTCCTCTCTCGAATATCATAAAGTGGACATATTTCTTCCCCATCGACTCCTCAGGATACAACTCCATCACCGCTTCCAAATCGTCAATGATTTCAGTCGGCGAAATTCGAGTCAATCTTGCGACAATCGCAGGTGGCATTACATAGTTACGCTCAATAGTATATTTTGCAAGCGATCTAATGGATGTGAAGCGACGCGAAGGAACGAGATTGGGCAGCAACTTGTCACCCCCGTCTCCTGAGAAGTAGATGGTGTTACGACCAAGCGAATCTGTGAGTCGTCTCATAAACGGAACATCGAAAGCCATCCCAACGCTTATCAATCCCTGCTTCTGTCTCAATATGACATCAATGTCTCTCCCCCTGTACTCGGGGAGTTGAATCAGCTCCCAGTCGATATTGAGCAGCTTCGCTATCTCTGATGCGTAGTAGGCATCTCCTGCAGCGCTCCCCGAAGCGGTCTGGAATGTAGCAGCTCGGAAATCTACACCAGCTTGCCTAAGCCCGGCAGCTACCGCCCTCGAATCGAGACCGCCGCTCAGCGAAAGCACATTATTTCCGTCCGAGGCGGCCTGCTTTCGACAAGCATCTGTGAACAGCTCGACCAGCCTGGCAGATGTTTCCGACAGAGTCAGATCATGTGGCTCGATGTCAAGCGACAGAGAATGCACATGGACCGAATCGCAAGCATTCTCGGAGAATCCAAACCTCAGCAACGTCGAGGGAGCAAGCCGACTGATTCCTTGGAATGGTGTTCTATCGGACAAACAGAAACCAAAAAGCAGTTGTTCGGAGAGCGCCAATCGATCAAGCTCTGAAATGCGGAGCTGACTAATAACAACACCAATTTCTCTTGATACGACAACAGCATTCTGGGATTCCGACCAATAGACTGGAAGTCTGCCGAGTGAATCATTGACGATCGCTGCCTGTGATGTCTTAGTGTCGACAACGACTATCAGATAATCTCCATCGTGAGTGAGCAACCAATCGGCAATCTGACTGCTCGAAGTGATCTCCTGACACATCGTCAATCGACACAATCGAAAAAGATCCGCTTCAAGGAGCGAATCATCGATTCCGTAGATGTGTCCTTCGAGGATCAGCCGATACCTTTCATCTCTAAACTCTCTAATTGGATACTCCGAGTATCCGGACACTCCTATCTCAAAAGAGTCGTCTGAGTAAAGCAATTCCGAGCGATATCCGCTGTCGTGAAGGACTGTATTCAGCGACTTTTCGAGCCGGTCAGATAGTATCGGATCACTAGTAGAATATAAGAAACTGATGCCGGGCACAATAATCCTCTGCAAGCGTGAATGCACTTGGTCAAGTTACGATAATAGAAAGGATCGGCAATGTAAAGTTGGAATTCGAGCAGCTTTGAATGTCGACACCACGCCACGCGCAGAGCGCATGCCTCAGGGGTTTCAACCACCGACTGGGGAACATGTGCCAGCAGCAGGGTTGTTCGACTTCGTCGAACCGCGATCAGAGATCACGGCCACGCAATCTTGGCAGTGCTATTTAGAATGAATATACCAGCCCGATTGTGAAAGTCTTGTTGTTCTGTCCCGATGTTCCGAGTGTCATTGAGATGCGATGCGCGTCGCGCTCGATCTCGGCATTGTGCCGTCTGATCAGAATTCGCGTCGCCATGATATCTGCGATCCATGTACCACCGATGACCAAAACTCCAGCTACAACCAGCCAGCCTCCCTCGGTTTCGTGTCGGGTACTCATATATGTCACATCGTTGTTCGTGCTGATTGCCATGCCCACAATGGCGAATCCAATTCCGACGGCTTCTGTTGCGAGAAGTGCGCATCCCGTCTTCGGTGATTGCGCATAGAAGCATCCGGCACCGTGAAACGCAGCGCCGCAAAAGACCGAGTAGAATGCTCCCTCCCAGCAGGACCGCTTTTCAAACACCGTAGTCGAACGCCCGGTGTTGTCGGATGTAGAGACAGGCTGGTCCGCTTCGGCGCAGGACTCTGCCATAGGCAGTAAGAAGGCCAGCACGAGAATAAGCAGATATTTCCTCACTATCACAACCTCCAATCCCCGTTTTGAATCGATCACGACTGATCAGCGCACGATACACAATACATCTATTACGACGCATGGACAAGGCATATGTTGAGTTCTGCTGGCCACAAGCCCGCATCCCAGTTGACATTCTTACACAAATTGTCGATAATTGCGTGCACTCGAAATGCTCTCGGTTGTTGTTAGCGGTGAAGGTTCATACAGCAACCATGCGGAGGATATATGCTGACTCTCGACAATAGCTTTATGCTGCTCGTAGATATGCAGGGCAAGCTGGCCGGCTTGATGCACAAGCGCAAAGACCTCGTGGAGTCGCTCACCAAACTGATTCAGGGCGTGCGAATTCTCGAATTGCCAATCGTCTGGATGGAGCAGTATCCAAAAGGTCTCGGCGAGACAATCCCTGAAATCAAATCGCTTCTCGACGGTCTGACGCCACACGCGAAAACCAGCTTCGGATGCGGCGGCGATGAGAATATCATGAACGCAATCCGTGGGCTGAACCGCAAGCAGGCAATAGTGGCCGGAATCGAAACCCATGTCTGCGTCTACCAGAGCTGTAAGCAGCTTCTCGAAGAGGGCTTCGGTGTCACACTCGTCACCGATTGTACGTCATCGCGCACGAAATTCAACCGCAGAATGGGAATAAGCGCTCTCTCTGATGCGGGCGTCATGCTTTCGACTGTCGAGATGACACTTTTTGAGCTTCTGCACAAGGCGGAAGGGGATAAATTCAAACAGATATCGCAGCTCGTGAAATAGAGGCAGGTCTCTGATAACGTACCACAAACACATAACGCGGGATCGTTTATATGTTGCTTTGTATCGATATCGGTAACACAGATGTCGTCATGGGACTGTTCGATAACGACAAACTGATCGCGCAGGGACGGTTTGCGACATCGAATCTGCGAACTTCCGACGAGTGCGGCATTCAGGCGCACCATCTCGTGCAGCGTCACCACCCGCATGGCAATATCGAGGTTGATGGCGTGATCATATCGTCGGTAGTGCCGTTTCTTACGCCGCGCATGGCCGAAATGAGCCGCACGTATCTCAAGAGAGACCCGATCATATTGTCATCCGATCTTGATATCGGTCTCGACATCAAAGTGCAGAATCCTCACGAAGTCGGCGCCGACAGGCTCGCGAATGCAGTCGCAGCGATCAATGCATACAATACCGACTTACTGATAATCGATCTCGGCACTGCGACAACTTTCGATGTTGTGACGAAAGAAGGAGAGTATGTCGGCGGTGCGATAGCTCCGGGACTGGAGTCGGCTTCATCGGGGCTCGTAAAGAAGGCGGCACAGCTCTTCTCAGTCGAGATCGCACCCCCTAAGCATGCCATCGGTACGACAACCGAAGAGAGCATGAAATCGGGGATTTTTCTCGGGCAGGTTGAGATGATGAATGGGATGATTATCCGCATGGAAGCTGAGTTTCAGGCGGAATTCACGATCATCATTACCGGCGGGTACGGGAAGATTTTCGCCGAGCATCTCGACCGCGACGCCATCTATGATCCTGATTTGACGCTGCAAGGTCTGCGCATTATCTACAATTCGCTGGCATAGCTGAAGTGTCGAAACCACGCTCTGCGCCGCAATAAGTCCCCATCTGCGGATTCGCTGAAACACCTCTGCTGACGTTATTGTGAGCGAAGCGTGGCAATCTCCACAGTTCTCACATGTGCAAGCAGAGGCTACGCCTCTGCGCTTCATCTTGCAGCACACACAGGAGCACAGCTCCTGTGTGCACTTAAAGGATACACCCTTTGCCTTTTACACACTCTTAAAGATATTACCACACCGGCATTGGAGGGCGTAAACTTCTTGACCGATTGCACAGAGAAGAGTAGATTATTATTGTTATTGGCGCTTAGTGAAGTAGTGAAGTAGGTCCAAACCCCTGCGGTTTTGACAACTTCTTGTTACATTGTCTACTTGTCCAGATTACGACGAGACGCCCAGTCGGTTACGTTGAAACCCTTACAGCTTCGACTCCCATCATTCGAGGCGTCAGGATAGCGAAGATCCTGACCTAGATCACCTGTCACAGTTTGCTGTTGCGCGCATTGATGCAAAAAGCGTTCTTATGTGATCATGCATCAAACAACCACGGGCAGTTAAGTGACAGAGCTACTGATTCTAAAGGATCTGGTTATTATTCTGGGCTTGTCGGTAGCAAGCCTGCTCGTGTGCCACCGTTTGCGCCTTCCACCTCTGATCGGTTTTCTGGCGGCAGGCATTGTGGTAGGACCGTATGGCCTTGGTCTAATCCGCTCCGTGCACGATGTGGAGGTGCTCGCCGAGATAGGAATCGTATTTCTTCTCTTCACAATAGGCATTGAATTCTCCCTTAGGGATCTTCTCCGAAGCAAGCGAGCAGTCTTGTTAGGCGGCGGACTGCAGGTGGCTGCAACGATATTAGTAGTGTTTCTACTGATCAGTCAATTCGGTAGATCGCAGAGTGAAGCATTATTCGTAGGTTTCCTCGTAGCGCTGAGCAGTACAGCTATCGTGCTTCGAGCTCTTCAGGACCGAGGAGAGATACACAGCGCTCATGGGCGAATCATACTCTCAATTCTCATTTTTCAGGATATCGCCATAGCTCCGATGATTATAATAGTGCCGCTATTGTCGGGAGAGGCCGACAGCGCAGCCGGACCGCTTGCCATGCTCACACTGAAGGCTCTTACAGTTGTCGTGATGGTGATCATACTGGCGCACCATGTGGTTCCGCGCATACTCGAACAGGTAGTCCGAACGAGGAGTCGCGAGCTTTTCTTATTGAGTGCGATTCTCATCTGCGTCGCTATTGCGTGGGGAACGAGTGAGTTGGATCTGTCACTCGGACTTGGAGCCTTTCTGGCAGGGCTGATGATCTCCGAATCTGAGTACAGCCATCAGGTGCTTGATGGAATAGTGCCGTTTAAGATGGTCTTCACCGGATTCTTCTTTGTTTCTGTGGGAATGCTTCTGAACATTTCGTTCGTAGTCTCGCAGCCAGTGCTCGTAATCTGTATCTCTTTGGGTGTTATGATCGTCAAGGCGATGGTTGCAGGGGGAGTCGCGCTATCTCTCGGTATGTCGTCCCGCTCCGCGATTATCGTCGCGCTCGCCCTCAGTCAGGTTGGTGAATTCTCCTTCATTCTTTCCAGAGTAGGGGTGTCCTTTGGTCTTCTCGACCAGGAAACTTACCAATTGTTTTTGGCTGTTTCCATCACGAGCATGGCCGTTACGCCTTTTATGATTAACCTGGCTCCTCATCTTGCTGACCGTGTGTCACAGATGCCCCTGATGCGCTTGTTTCAGGGCGGTGCATATCGCAAGCTCTCTGAAGCAGACCCCAGCCACAAAGCTCTGAAGGACCACCTTCTCGTTATCGGATTCGGCATCAATGGAAGAAACATCGCACATGCCGCCCGCAGCGCCAGGATTCCATATTCTGTCATTGAAATGAATCCTGATACAGTTAAATCGATGCGCAGTAGCGGTGAACCGATATTCTACGGAGACGCGACGAGTCATAGCGTGCTTGAGAACGTCTCTGCGTCCACCGCGCGTGTGGCGGTGATTGCGATTTCAGATCCGGTTGCTACACGGAGTATAACGCAAATTCTGCATCGGATTAATCCAAGTGCACACATCATTGTCAGAACACGGTTCGTGAAGGAAGTGCAGCCTCTTATGGATCTCGGAGCGGCTGAAGTAATTCCCGAAGAATTCGAAACGTCCATAGAGATCTTCGTACGAGTTCTGATGAAGTACATGGTGCCGCGTGAGGATATCGACAGGTTCATCGGCGAAATCAGATCGCAAAGCTACCAGATGCTCCGTGGACTATCTCAGAGATCGTCGAGGTTAGCCGATCTACAGCTTCATTTTCCGCAAATTGAAATAAGCGCAATCAGGCTTGGCGCGAATTGTCCGCATATCGGTCAATCTCTTGCCGGTGCTGAACTAAGATCCCGCTACGGCATCACTGTTTTGGCAATCATGAGAGAAGACAAGCTTCTTGTCCACCCGGATGGTTCTGATCTGCTCACAGAAAGCGATATCCTCTATGTAATTGGATCAGCCGATCAGTGTTCGACAGCCAACAGACTGCTGAGTGCAGGCGAATCTCAGTAGTCAGGATCCCTGCCTGCTGCGAGCGAAGCGAAGCGCAGGTCCGAACGAAAGTGAGGAGATCCTGACAACCCGCCTTAATTGCTTTTGTAGGCAGCTTGTCGGTCTAATCGCCTTGCTAACTCGCTTGTATACTGCATTCCCACAGTCGACGAATGCTCTTTGATCCAGTCGGTAAGTTTTGTTGAACCGGTTGGAGGTGTGTCTACATGCAACAGATCTGCCATGAGCCCTTCGATTTCCTCACGAGTGATCGTGACATCTCCTTTGAACATGCTGAGAATCCGACCGGTCAGATAACCGAGTGTAGGAGGAATGGATATGATTCTTCGGTTGACACCGATCAACCGGCCAACAGTCTCTACAAGTTCCCGGTAGGTGAAGTTCTCCGGTCCGATTGCATTGACTATGGAGTTTTCATTCCTTGCGCCCCAATCCACTGCGAGCTCAGCAAGGTCTTGCACGTAGATCGGTTGAAGCCTGTAACCGCCATCCCCGAAAACTCCAAAGAGAGGGAATTTGCGCAGCATCCAGGCAATGTTGTTGATCAGGATGTCTTCCCGTCCGAACACCACAGTTGGCCGCAGAATCGCATACGACAGACCTCTTTCGATCAACGCCTTTTCGAGTTTAGCTTTACCGCTGAAATATTCGAGTGGCGATTCCTCAGATGGGTTTGTGATACTGACGTGGACGATGCGCCTGACGCCGGCCTTGAGAGCTGCCTCGAACAACACAAGCGTGTTCTCCACTGCGTCGCAGTGTTTGAATAGGCGATGATTGAATCGGACCCAGTAGGTATTATAGAGCACTTCGACATTGCGGAGCGAATTCGCAAGTTCATCCGGCTCGTCGAAGTCGAATGGAAAAGCCTTGACTCGACCGGCAAATTCATTGGATCGGTCCGCAGAATTTGTGAGTGTTATGACTGAATACCCCTTGTCGAGGAGTTCGTTCGCGATGTACTTACCCGTGTAACCGAAAGCACCGGTGACTGCATGTATACTTGCTGATGTCATTCTTCTCTCTTGCTCTGAAGGACTTTTGTACGCAATCAAGTTGCTGCTCTCAATACTGTCAAATGCAACACCTCGCGTCAACAAGAAACCGCGACGGCAATAAGGTTGTCAAGAGGACAAGCCTTTCGAACTACTAACTATGCCATCACTTCTCCGATTCTGTGCGTTTGCCGAAGGTGACATAGAGTGCCGGGAGAATTATCAGCGTCAGTGCGGTCGAGGTTAGGATTCCGCCCACAACAACAGTCGCTAACGGCCGCTGAACTTCCGCTCCAACTCCGGTCGAAATTGCCATCGGTACAAACCCGAGCGCTGCCACTAATGCTGTCATAAATACCGGACGGAGCCGCGTCAATGCCGCCTCACGCACTGCGTTCGTTGTTTCGATGCCTTCTGAACGGAGTCGCTTGATTGTCGAAACCAGCACGAGACCATTGAGCACTGCGATTCCCGAAAGCGCAATGAATCCAACTCCCGCAGAGATCGAAAACGGCATTCCGCGCAACGCGAGTACCACTACACCACCCAACGCCGCCATCGGTACGCCGGAAAATATCAACAGCGCATCGAGTGCAGATTTGTATGTCCAAAACAGAAGACCGAAAATCAACAGAAGAGATATCGGAACAACTAACATCAGTCGCGTTCTCGCCCGTTCCAGATTCTCAAACTGTCCCCCCAACCGGACGAAATACCCGTTTGGAAGATCGATCTCGGCCCCGATACGTTCGCGCAGTTCAGATACAAACGATCCCATGTCTCGTCCGCGCACGTTACACTGAACAACGATCCGTCGCTTGCTCCATTCGCGTGTGATCGAACCGGGAGCATCACCGAGCGTGGCTTTGGTAACACGATCCAGCCCGACAATACTGTTGTTCTTCGAGCGCAGGAATATCTGGCTGATATCCTCCGGTCCGGCGAATCTGCTCGTATCGGTCTGAACTACCAGATCAAATCGCCGTTGCCCTTCGAACACATCACCGACGACCACTCCCCCAATGCTCTCGATCGCGGTGAGAACCTCCGCAGCGGTCAAACCGAATTTCGCCAATCTTTGACGATCCACCTGCAAACGCAATTGCGGCTGGCCGGTCAACTGCTCGACGGAGACATCCGCGTTTCCTGGTATCAACCTGACGAGCGCGGCGATTTCGTCGGCCTTGGCTTCGAGGGCCTCCAGGTCATCACCAAACAGCTTGATGCCGATATCCGAACGAATTCCCGCGAGCATCTCATTGACTCGCATCTCGATCGGCTGAGTGAAGATGCGATTCTGTCCCGGAAGGTCGGCAAGTTCGGCATCGATAGCCGCCACCAACTCCTGCTGAGTCGAGGCTTTGGTCCATTCGCTGCGTGGCTTGAGAGACATAAACATATCCGACAATTCCAGACCCATTGGATCAGTCGACAACTCGGCCGTTCCGATACGCGTCCAGATATACTCGATCTCATCTGGAAACTTACCAAGGATATTCTGTTCGATCTGAGTGTTGTATCGAACCGACTCTTCGAGCGAAATACCGGCCAGGCGAACGAAATTGATTACGATTGTGCCTTCGCTAAGACGCGGTACGAATTCCGATCCAAGTTGCGTGAAGAGCAACACACCACCGACTAATAACACCAGCGCTGCCAGCAATACTGTGCGGCTGTAGCGTAATGCACGATCCAGGATCGGACGATAGATGTTCCTGAGCCAGCGTATGACCAGCAGTTCTCGCTCGTGTTTCGACTTCTTCAGAAAGGTGCCTATCATCGCGGGAAGCACGGTAAATGACAAGATCAACGATCCTGTGAGAACGAAGACAACCGTCAGCGCCATCGGCCGGAAAAGCTTGCCTTCGACTCCCTGCAGGGTGAGAATCGGGAGATAGACGATGATTATGATAAGTTCTCCGAACAGCGTCGGTTTGCGGACCTCAAGTATCGCATCTCTAAGCACACTCATACGACTGGCACCCGCATCCGACTGTGAGAGTCGCCGAACCGAATTCTCGACTTGGATGACGGCGTTGTCAACCGCGAGCCCGAAGTCAATCGCGCCGAGACTCATTAGGCTGCCTGCGACGCCAACCCGTGACATGAGATCAAACGCAAACAACATCGATATAGGAATTGCGGACGCCACAATCAAACCGGCGCGCAGGTTACCGAGGAATACGAACAGTACCGCTATTACGAGCAACGCTCCAAAGATCAGGTTGTGTTCAACCGTTGTCAGAACCTGCTCGACCAAATCGGTGCGCTCGTAAACCGGCACGACCTGCACACTATCGGTGAGAAGGACTGCGGCTTCATCGAGCCGTTCTGAAAGTCGCGCTGTCACCTCGGCGGGATTTTCGCCCGTGATCATAAATCCGAGGCCGAGCACCCCCTCACCAAGACCATTGAACGTGGCAGCACCCCGCCGCCACTCATGGCCGATTGTCACATCACCGATATCGCGAACTGTAATCGGCACACCTTCCGGACTTGCGACAACGATCTGTTCGATCTCGTCTATAGACTCTACCGTGCCGATCCCCCTAATCAGAGTCAGTTCACCTCCGCGTACAACCTGGCCGCCCGGTACATTACCCAATTCATTTCTCAGCGTCGCAGCTATATCAGCGATCGAGAGCTCGTAACCGGCGAGACGAACCGGATCTACCTGTACAAGATACTGCTTCTTGAATCCGCCCCAACTGTTGACCTCGGCTACACCGGGTACAGATTGCAGTTGCGGCTTGATGATCCAATCCTGAACTGAGCGCGGCTCGGTGATATCGGTGGTCTTTCCGATGACAATGTAGTGGAATACTTCACCAAGTCCGGTCGAAACCGGTCCGAGTTGCGGTAAGCCGACCCCATCCGGCACTTCTACACCGAGCATCTTCTCGTTCACTTGCTGACGAGCGAGATAGAGATCAACATTATCTTCGAAGATTGCCGTTATCTGGCAGAGGCCGTATTTTGTAATCGAGCGCACCTCAGCTAAGCCGGTCAATCCCGTCACTGCCTGTTCGATGGGATATGTAACCAACCTCTCCAAATCCTCGGGCGCCCACCCAGGTGCAGCGCAGTTGACCTGCACGAGAACAGGTGTCGTGTCTGGAAATGCATCGAACGGCAGATGCCAGAGTGCGATTAGCCCCAGCAAGCAGAGAAAGCCCGCAAGCGCTAACACTACAAAACGATAGCGCAGTGTAAACTCTACTAAGTGTTTTAGCATACCAGCCTCAACTTGTCGGTTCAAGACCGCAGCACCCCGTGCCGAGACTGGTCTTCTTCAGTTCAGTCTTTAGTAGGAATGACCCGCCGACGACTACATCCTCACCAGGTTTCAATCCGCTGGTCACCTGATAGTATGGTCCGGCACCCGCACCAAAACGTATCTTGCGGGGACGATAGCGGTCAATGGACTCTTTGACGAATACGACATTGCAGCATCCTTCCCACTGGACGGCACCCTTCGGAACGAGCACAACATCCGAACCATCAGGAATGCCGATTGAAACTCGTCCGAATCCACTTGCCTGCAATCCGTGTTGCGAATCGATGACCTCGGCGCGCACGGTGCCTGTGCGTGAATGAGGATCGAGAAAACGAGATACCCAGATGATTTGTCCTCCCACACGGTCGAGGCCGCGCCCGTCCGATGCAAAAGTCAGCGACTGCCCTACGGTGACATGCGACAGTTGCTGTTCGGTCAGTTTAGCCTCAATCCACATCGATGATGGATCTGCGATCATTGCGAATGCACTGCCTGCATCAAGAAGCTGCCCAAGCTGAGCTATGCGCTCAACAACGAGACCGTCTGATGGCGCACGCAGAGTGAACTGGCTACTGATATTTTTCGATGACAGGAGCTCATCAACATCGATCCGACTCATTCCGGCTGACAGCAATAAGCCCTGAGCACTGTTGAAGTCAGCGCGCGTCTGTTCTGTCAGTGCGAGTTGCCGTTCGAAGTCAGCAGCACTGATCAATTCCTTCTCTCTCATACTCTCATGACGAGCGAATTCCTGCTCGGAGACTCGATAATCCGCCTGCGCCGAGAGGAGGCTTGCCTCCAGGTGTGCCATTTCCGGAGACTGCAACATTGCCATCGGGTCGCCCGCACTCACTTCATCACCGGCAGCGATCAGCCATCGAGCAACAAGGGCTGACACACTCGACGTGACCACTATCTCGCGAGTCTCATCAAATACAATCTCGGCCGGTGCTTCGATAATAGCTTTGCGCTCTGATGCAATCGTGCGCGTGACCGTTATGCCGGATCGCTCGGCAGTCTCTGCAGACGCAAACTGAATGAGAGCGCCATCGGTGGCGCAGATACCGGAATTGGGACGGAAGAAGAGCGAGATTTCGATTTCATCATCACTGAAATCAAGCTCAGCCTGATGCAACGTCGATTCCTGTTCGAATACAATCCCCGGATTGCAAAGACGGCAGTGTGATTCCGGCACGCTATGTCCATCGCACCAATCACCGGAGGCTTTGAATTGTACGATTAGCTGCGGATTGCATTGTGTGCACTCCGATTCGGGGACTCTGTGCTCGGCACACCAATCTTGCACGTCTGCGGTGGCATTGACTACTTTTCCATGCTCGCCGGGAGCATGATTGTGCCCGGAATGATCGTCCAGCGAAGCTGTCGCAAGTCCTGATTGGATGTCGGCATCACCAGGGGCGCTGCAAGCAAGGATTGCGAGCGCCAGCATTGCCAGGAACATCAAGGGCAGATACCTGTGGCATTCAATGTTGCGAGTCATTCTATTCTCCATTCACAATCAGATTGTAAGTAATGCCGACACGGGCCAAGTTGAGGTTAGAGTGGATGCAATCCACCTGTGGCGTCCAATAATCGTGATTACACGATTTTAGGGTCCGTCTGGCGACTTCAGATAGCTAGTGAAATTTCTGTGGGGGATGGTCTATGCCACTGAACCAGACTTGCTCACACAAATCTGTCTCGATTCGGCCAGACCAGGCATGTAGCGGGATAGGGATAGCGTCAACCAGAATTCCGTCGGCCATCATCGGGGACAAAGTGAAACAGAGATCGCACTCGCAGCTGCTGTCGCACCCTTCTTCACAGTGATCGTCATACGCCTGTGCAATCGATTCTGCGAATGTAACCAGCAGAATCAGCGAAGCAACCGCAAGCACAAATGCCGCTCCGATTATTCGCCTGTGAGATGAACCTGATACAAAGATGCTCATATACTATTCTGGTGTAATTAACCCTGATCACATATCTAATCAGGTAGAATATATCATATTTTCTCGATTTGGCAACCCCCAAGTTGCTCATATCAGTGCACTATTTGATCGACTATGGCAGGATTATACTCGCTGGGACTTTAGTCGAGTAGGTTGCCCCCCCTGCGGTTTCGACAATCATTATTCGAGCTGTTGAAAGGGCAAGCCTCTCGACCGACAAGACTCGCACGATTCGAGGTTCGACAGAACCCTCACATGCGCTTTGCCGAGATGCCCGACCCCTATCACACCGGTTCTTGGTTTATCTCCCAAAGTATCCTCCCTGTGCGAGCCAGAATACGCAAAGCAAGGGAATTTGTCAATGGTAAGTTGGGGGAGTAAGCATGACACACCAGTCGGTTAGAACTTGCCTAATGGCAGAATTAGACATATTATAGATCAGAAAGGAAAGCGTAATAGTCTTTCCGACCAAAAGCGAGGCAGATGAAGTGGAACTGAAATCGCCTATATTGCAGATCATTCCGATGGAGTTGCGAGACGCACAGCAAGATGGTAATCTTGTGGTGTTCGCAGGGGCAGGGGTTTCGCGAGATGAACCTTCTGGGCTGCCCAATTTCCGAAGACTAACAGAAGAGCTCGCCAGTAGAGCTGGCTACGACCTTAACCTTGATGACGGAAGACCGCTAGATCAGCACCTCGGAGAGTTGGCGAAGAAGAACTCTAACTTGCACACGTGGACCAAGGACATTTTCAGTAATCCTGATTCCAAACCAAACGGATATCATAAGAGCCTGCCCAGGCTGTTCAGCCGACCTGAGGACGTGAAGATTGTCACCACAAACTACGATACGCATCTCTCGACAGCAGCCCGAGCTGAACCGTTAAATGTGGGCCGCATTGAAGTGTTCTGCGCGCCAGCCTTGCCGCTCGGGAGGTGCTTTAGCGGCATAGTACACATTCACGGCTCAGCGCATCAAGAAGCGGATAGACTCATTCTAACAGATGAGGACTTCGGGAAGGCTTACATGACTGATGGGTGGGCTCGCCGTTTCTTGATATCGATGTTCGCAAACTACCATGTTCTCTTCATTGGTTACAGTCATGAAGACCTCATGCTGACATACTTGGCGCGGGGCCTTTTTCCGGGGTCAAGACGTTACGCACTCTGCACGACCGATAAAGGTGATCGCTGGAGGAATCTGGGTGTTCAGCCAATAGATTATGCAAGAACAGAAGGAGAACCGGCTCACAGCGCAGCCCTAGTGTCCCGTCAACATGATATTATTGGGCATGTCATTGACTTCCGAAATTGTTTGCGCTATATTTGTGCAAACAAGGAGGTGGTCGATGAAAAAGTACATCGTTCGATTATCGAAGGAGGAGCGTGATAGACTGAAAC
>JAHJOQ010000033.1 GCA_018820315.1 Candidatus Zixiibacteriota bacterium
ATGCTTGTGGGATCATCTTTCTTGGTGCTGACACCGATACTTGTGATGGAGTCTACATTTTCTATGGAGAATAGACGATCCCCATTGTGTTCGAATTCAACACTGTCATCATTGAGAATGAATCGGACTGCTGATGCCCTTGCATCCTCAGCATTCTGAAGAAGTTCATAAATGAAGTGGGCATTATCTGGATACAGGTCTATTAGTAGACGCTTGATGCCGTCTTCGAATCTGTTTTTTCGGCTTGCTTCGACCCAGTTCTTGCGATCCTTAGATAATTCTTGGATATTATTGAATTCCATCACTAATCCCCTATAGATAATTCGATTATTCCATACGCCACCGGCCCGGCGGTAACCTCCGCCCTCTCCATGGCGATATCTAAGTCCTGGATGCGCCGAGCGTAGTCTGCCTCAGCAGCCGCGATTTGAGACTGCCGCATTTTCTGAATTTTCTCGTTGCTTGCCTGTTTGAGCTGTTCCTCAAGAAGCGCTATCCGTGCCCGGTGGCTCGTTGATAGGCTCTCTCTACGGTACTCTACCAATTCTTGAGTCCGTTGTCGATGCTTAGCGCGAGCTTCAGACCACAGTTTATAGTGCTGCGCATCCAATTCATCCCACTTAGAAGAGCCACAGTCTCCCGGCCCATCAGTCGTTCCATCTACCGCTTTCTCGAGTAGGCGGCCAAGATGCGCTGTGACCACTTCTGATGAGGCAATTGGCCGGAGAACCAAATCCTCCTTAATGCCGTGGAACCGCCATTGGTAAATGGCGAATTCGTACCTGCCCGCAGGGACTTCATTGGCCTGCACCTTCAGGGTGGTGATGACTCGTTGCCTTGTATCGAACGATATCGCCGCCTGCTTCACTAAGGGGTGGACTGGTATTATAAAAGCAGCCTCATGATGCTGCATCGCGCAGTCCGATTCAAAGGTCACGAGCAGATGAGGGTCCCCCCCCTTCAGCCAGTTCTCCCACTCCCGATAAGTGATAGTGCTTTGTCTGGGGAGTTGCAGAAAGTCCTGCAATAGACTGCTTCGTAAATCCTGAGAAAGACGAAGCGTTTTCAAGGGTTTTTCGCCAAGGATAAAGTCTTGCTCTTTCCCGCATACCCGCTGCAGATAATGCGTGACGAGCCTGCGTATTGATGCCGGAGACAACCAGAAGCTCGAGGCCTCTTCAATCTCTTTCTTCATCTGATCTTCGGGGAGTCGGATGCCGAAAAGTTCCATCTGCCGTTGCTCGAGTGTTTCCTGTTCTTGTATCAACCGGATCTTGTTATCCGCCAACTGCTGTAGCTTTGACCCTCGCTCCTCATCGCTCAGTGAATAGTTTTCCGCGATGTTCCTGAGCTCCCTGGTGATTTCTCCGAGTATCTCTTCACCGCCACCCAGGGTTCTATTGAACACACCTATGCGAACAAGGCATCGCTCATAGATGTCCGCATCGACGGTACCGGGCGTGATCAGGTTGATAATGGCAACGCTCTCACTCTTCTGGCCGTTTCGGTCAATTCGGCCTATCCGTTGCTCGATACGCATTGGGTTCCATGGGAGGTCATAGTTCACAATACAATCGCAAAACTGGTAATCTAAACCTTCGCAGCCGATTTCTGAGAACAGCAGCAGGTCGAGACTATCTCTGTCCTCTCGCGGTTTCTCAAAACGGTGTCGAAGTTCGACGCGTTCTTCATCCGGCGTGCCACCGTGAACCATCCCGACCCGGAAACCGTCTGCGCTGAGATGTTTGTAAAGATAGTGAAGGGTGTGTCGAAAGCTGCTAAACAGCATCACCTTGTTGTTGGTCAAGTTTTGTTTGTCGCGGATGATATTTCGAAGAGCCTCAAGCTTTGGATCATAGGGATCAAGAGATCGTGTAGCCTCAAGGATTGTCTGGATTTGTGATTGGATTGGGCTGATGTAATCGCCTTGTGGGAGTGATTCCGTGTCGTCGGCTTCCTCCCATGTCAATTCGTCGATATGCCGGTTCAGGATATCATTAAGGAAAGGGGCAAGCCCGAAGAGGCAACTCGCAGCCTGGCGTCTTATCGTGGTCATCATAAACTTGATGTTGATATCCCCGTGAAGCCTGCTGAATATCTCCGCTTGCACCCGGAGTAACTCGTCGTGTAGCTGTTGCTGGGCTGGGGTAAAGGGCACGTCGACTGTTTCTGGCTTCCGAATTGTGAACTCCCCGATATCCCGGCGGCGTGTTCTGTTGATAATCCCCGCAAAAGTGTGCATGGCTTCAATGTCTGTAATAACCTGCACACGCTCTTCACTTGTGACATTGCCCTCAACCAGCCTGGATCGTATCCGCATGAAGTCGGGGTTATGCCTCAGAATGGCTTGGCCCCAGGCAGTCGCTGCAGCCTGATCGAGAGCTTCCAGTGTCTGTGAATGCCATTCTGGTTCTTGAGCGCGTACCAGGGATACCGCCTGGTTAATGAACGGATTAGGTTCCGCCATGTGCTTGAAGCTCTCTTGATCGATAATGAGGTCGGGACGTAGAGTATTAAGCAGAACAAAAAGGTCATCATTTCCAAGCTGGATTGGTGTCGCTGTTAAGAATATCACAGCCTCAGCATTGTCACAGAAGAACCTCACTGCTTCGTGGCTATAGGTATTCTGGTTGCGGATGTGATGCGCCTCGTCCACGATTACAAGGTCAAAACGAGGAGGTGGGTCCAGGTCCTTGAGACCCTTTTTTCGTTTTCGTTTGCCTTCTGGCCCCGATCCATTAAGGAGGATTTCGTCGAATAAGGAATAGGGGACAATAACCCTTTGGTACTGTTCGGGCCAGACGCCCTCCAGATCCATCTCGTTAATGCAGTACCGTAAGGTTCCCCCATCAAGATGAGTGAATCGCTCCTCGAAACGCTTCATCTCATTCTGCCATTTACGCTCGGTAACCAGGGGACGCGGGCATATGATGAGAATGGAACGGATGTCACGCCTTGCCTGCAGCTCACGAAGAATAAGCCCCGCTTCGATAGTCTTGCCCACGCCTACACCGTCGGCAATCAGTAATCGCGGACGGTCCGATCTGATGAATCTCAGCACGGGTCTGAACTGATAAGGGATGAAATCAACACGAGCGGCATTGAGAGAGTAGAGCGTCGATAGCCCAGGATACCTGATCTGCAGGGCGGTAAGGTAGGAGTGAAACTGCTCGCAGGGCAAAGACTCGGCATCCTCATCCCGAAGATCTTCAACCTGCAATTGAGATGCATAGTATGTCTGCGTCTCGCCAGCCACAAAGACCTTGAAACGATTCTCCTGATTGCCAGGCAAAACAGAAATCACTGCGCCTCGGATGGTTGGGTTTGACTTGACGTACACGATCTGCCCCGGTTCAAACTCAGTACCATACTTCTTAGTATCCTGGGACGGTAAGGGATCGATTGTTTCACCTTGGTCTGAGAATCGCATTTCTTTGGCAAGTAGAGCCGTCTTGGTGGCTCTCACTTCCTGAAGCAGGATGTCATCGGCTCCGATGACTGCGGAAAAGCGCTGCAGCGTGTCCAAATCGCGATATACATTCTCGACTGGAAATCCTTCTGTGGTTGCATGCGCCCACCGGTTGCGGACCGTCTGCATTTCCTTGGCGAAATGGCGTGCTTCCGATGTCAGGCCTAACTTGGTCGATATCTGATACCAGTTCTGGTCGAGCACTCGAAGCAGTGCAGTAAGATCCAATACTGCAAGGGAGTCTATGTTACGTTGTTCCATACGCTGCCGTTGCTGGAACGATAGGTTATTGAGAACGGCTTGCTTCCACCAATCCTCAAAGAGAGATGGCAGCACCTTTTCAAGGTATGTTGCTAAATAAACCGTAACTTTTTGAAGCAAATTGTTCATATTACCGTCCATATCTTTATGGGCTGGGATCAGACTTTGATTACAAAATTAAGTTAAAAAATATGGTATTGAAATCTATCGGGGTCAGATATTGAATATTGAATTTAGTATATTCCGTATTCTATAATCAAGACCTGACTCTAATATTGACCGTCTCCGGGTCAGTCATAATCGTTGCCGGATTTGAATTGACTAAGATGACAAAATAACCCTCTTCTTTTAATGCCTTGCAGGCCTGGGTGCCTGAGTAATCAAACTCACAGCCCTGGGAAATGATAATAGGACCAGAACCAATAATCAAT
>JAHJOQ010000034.1 GCA_018820315.1 Candidatus Zixiibacteriota bacterium
GGCTTTCTGGCTACTTAAACGATCACCTCCTTCCCGTCAAACGTGATACCGTGAAGGGGGTCGTGCTCAATTCCGCACAGCCCTTACCCTAAACAAAAAAACAGAATCTGCAAGAAGACAGTCAACTAAAACTTTTGCACAAAAACAAATGTAGCGTCTCACTACCGTATGAGCGATTGTGTATTAAGTCAAACACAATATGGTGTGTAGCTGCGCGCATCTACGCCCCTCCCGGATAATTCTTCATTATAACGGCGTATTCTATCAGACGATCATCAACCATTCGATTGATCGTTCCTTCAGGATAACTGCCATCTTCGAGAGGATCTCCCGCCGGAATTCCGGTAAGGAGTTCGATTCCCTGATCGATTGTCTCGACTGGATAGACGTGAAACTCGCCGTTTGTTACGGCACCTACAACCTCCGGCTTGAGCATCAGGTCTTTGACGTTCTGATGCGGAATCAGTACACCCTGATTGCCTGTAAGGCCGCGCGCTTTACAGACCTCGAAGAATCCCTCTATCTTCTCGTTGACGCCGCCAATCGGTTGAATCTCGCCTTTTTGATTCACTGATCCTGTGACCGCCAGGTCCTGCCTGATCGGCTGACCCGACAGCGATGACAAAAGGGCGTATATCTCAGTCGAAGAAGCCGAGTCTCCATCCACGCCACCGTATGATTGCTCAAAGCAAATAGATGCTGACACAAACAGCGGCTTGTTATTCGCGTATCTGCTCCGCATGAAGCCGGAGAGGATCAACACTCCCTTGTTGTGGGTCGGTCCCGAAAGCTCAGCTTCCCGCTCGATGTTAATCACACCGCTCTTGCCGACAGCAGTCGTTGTTGTGATGCGAGTAGGTTTACCGAACGCATACTGTCCCAGATCGTAAACGGAGAGGCCATTTATCTGACCGACGACCGACTTGTCGGTATCGATCATAATTGTCCCCTCGTCAATCATTTCGCCCAGCCTCTCTTCCGGAAGATTCATCCTTTTCTTCCAGTTCTCAATCGCTGTACGTATGTGCTCATAAGTAACATGCTCCGCGCTGTCTTTGCCTGCCCAGTAATCCGCTTCACGCAGAAGGTCAGAGATCAGATTGAACCTTGTAGTGAGCTTATTCTGTCGCCCCGCGATTCTGACTCCGTACTCGACAATACCGGCGATGCCTGATCTGTCGAATGGTCTGAGCCCGTCACGGTCGCAGATTTTCGAGATGAACTTCACATATTCGTCGACAGCATGATCGTCGCGTTTCATATCACGATCGAACTGCGCCAGCACCTTGAAAATCTTCTTGAAGTCCTCGTCTGCAAAGAAGAGAAGATCGTACATCTGGTGATCGCCGATCATCAGTACTTTGACATCGACATCCACAGGTTGCGGTTTCAGAGCTGACCCTGACAGCATGTGAAATGGATCATAGCTCTGTATCTCGACCTGTCCGTTTCGCAGGGTACGTTTCAATGCCGGCCAGACGCCTGGTTCTATCAAGGCATCGATCGCGTTCAGAACCAGATATCCACCAGATGCTTTGAGCAGGGAGCCTGCCTTGATCCTTGTGAAATCTGTGCGGAAAGATCTTCCGCCGTCAGACTCGCGCTCAATCATTCCGAAAAGATTTCTGTAATTGGGGTTTGTCTCGACAACAATCGGAGGCCCTGTGGTCTTTGAGTTATCCACCATCACGTTGACACGATAGGCAAGGAATGGATCTGCCTCGCGCTTTCTCTGACCCGCTTGGTCCTCGGGCTTAGCGCTTCCTTTCTCTTTCATGAAGAGCGAAATGTTTTTGAGCACATCCTCGCTGACATCATCAAGATACTTGTGTAGACTCTCCGATTCGAATTCCGACTTCAACACTTTTATAAGTTCATTCACTATCGGCCCGGTGCGCTTCTTCTCGAGCTGCCGGAGTGTCTCTTCGAGCTTGAGTACAACATCGCGATTCTCTTTGAAAACTTCGTGCAGGCGGCTCTCGAGCTCGCCATATTTCTTCTCGAATTTCCGAAGTGTCTCCTCCGGAACCTTCTCCTCTCTCACCAGAACCTCGAGTTCATCGAAAGAGAGCGACTTGCCGTCGATGACCGGATGAAGATCCGGTTTCACATATGGGCCTACCTGCACCTGGACCAGGACGAAACTGTGTTCGGCGATTTCTTTCTCGAAAGCCTGCAGCATTTCCTTTTGCTTCGCCAAAAACGTCCGCACAATGTTCTTTCTGTGTTCCTGGAACTTCTCGGACTCGAATAGACTCGTGATATTCTGTACCAGATCATCGACAAGACGGATCATTGCGAGTTTGAATCTGCAGCCGTCACCGGCAGGCAAAAGAACTGCGGTGGGCAGATCAGCGTCCTTGAAATTGTGGAGATAGACTATGTCAGGAGGAAGACCTCTGAGCGTGTCAATCGTTTCGAGGAGATGTTTAACCGTAGTCGTGCGACCGGTTCCGGCAAGGCCCGAGATAAAAATGTTGTAACCCTGGCGGTGCACCTCAAGGCCAAGCTTTATGGCATTGACAGCTCTTTCCTGGCCGATAATGACATCGTCAGGCTCCACTCCCTTACTATTGTCATATCTCAAAGACCCCGGGTCACATCGCCATCTTAATTGCTCAGGTTTAAGCTCTTTCGCAGAATTCGGAGTAGGCATTGGATCCTCCATTTGTCATACTCTAACAACGGGATAGATAATTCGTTGTTGCGGCATTTGCAATGTTTTTGTGATGCACACACGCTAATCGTCGGAGAATGCACTGGAATTGCCATTGAATTTGTTGGCGCAGTGCAACATCCGCGGCTGCAATGCGTTTAAGTGTAAAGCCAACGTGAACCAGCAACGGAGGAGAATATGCTGAGAATGTGCATCATCGTGACATCGATCCTGATTCTGACACTGCTTGCGACTCTACCATCGCTGGCTGCCGACACGGTGAAGAAAGTCCCCACAAGAGATGAGATAGAGGACAAATACAAGTGGAACCTCGAAGATATCTACGCGTCTACTGCAGCTTGGGAGGCCGATCTCGCGAATGCTGAGTCGATGCTTCCGGCGATTGACTCCTTCAAGGGGCGTCTCGGCGAATCGGGAGGCACGCTGTTCGATTTCCTGAAACTCCACGAGAAGCTCTGGATAACCGTCGATCAGTTGTATGTGTATTCGTACATGAAACTCGATTCCGATACCCGTCAATCGCAGTACCAGGAGCTTTCCGATAGAATCGGGGCATTCGATACTCGCGTTGTAGCTGCTGAGTCCTTTGTTCGCCCAGAGATTCTCGCAATCGAGCCGTCGAAACTTCAAGGATTCTTCAGTCAAACGCCTAAGCTCGGAGACTTCCGGCATTATCTCGAGGATATTCAGAGAGCAAGAGAACATACGCTCACACCTGAAGCCGAGGAAGTATTGGCATCGGCAGGAAACATCGCACGAGGCCCGAACAAGCTTTTTACAATGCTCGATGATGCAGACATCGAGTACGGGACTATCACCGACGAGAATGGGAACAAGGTGGAATTGACGAAAGAGAGATACCACAAGATTCTCGAATCTGAGAACCGTCAGGTAAGACGGGAGGCAAGCGAGGTCTATAACGGCGCGTACAAGAATTACATGAACACACTTGCTGCAAACCTTTCGAACTCGGTCTATTCAGATGTCTTCTTTGCTAAATCTCGTAAATACGGTTCGACCCTCGATTACAGACTTGACCAATACAATATACCGCCCTCGGTCGTAGAGAATCTTGTGGCTGCTACAAATGCGAACTTTGCCCCTCTGCACCGGTATACTGCCCTGCAAAAGAAAGTCCTCGGCTACGACACACTCTTCACCTACGACACCTCCGTGCCGCTCGTGAAGGGAGTTGAATTCGAAATACCGTGGGATGAGGCTGTTGAGATGGTCAAGAAAGCTACCGAGCCGCTCGGAAAGCAGTATTCGGCTGATTTGGCCAATGGTTTCAATTCGGGATGGATCGATGTCTATGAAACCGAAGGGAAATCGTCCGGAGCGTATTCATGGGGTGCTTATGGCACGCATCCGTACGTGCTGATGAATTATAACGGCACAGTCAATGCTGCGTCGACTCTCGCGCATGAGATGGGTCACGCCATGCATTCGTTCTATTCCAAGCAGAATCAGAGTTATACAAATGCGAATTATGCCACTTTTGTTGCTGAGGTTGCCTCGACCGTCAACGAAATCCTTCTCAACGACTATCTGATGAAGACGATTCTGGACAAGAACCAGAAGAAGTATGTCGTGAACAAGTTTATAGAGACAGTACTCGGTACCTATTACGTTCAGGTCATGTTTCATGAGTTTGAAGCAGAAACACATGACGTTGTGGAGAATGGAGGCTCGCTTTCATCCGAATCTATGACGGCGATGTATCATGAGATATTTCAGAAGTATTTCGGCCCCGATCTCTACATTCCTGAAGGGCGGGATATCGGCTGGGCACGGATTTCACACTTCTACAGTGCATTCTATGTCTATCAATACGCCACCAGTTTCTCGGCGGCGACGATGATTGCGAGCAGAATTCTGGAAGGCGACACCAAGGCGCGCGATGCTTATCTCGAAATGCTGCACTCCGGCGGCAATGATTATCCGATTGAGCTTCTGAAGAAGGCGGGTGTCGATATGACCAAACCGGACGCCATAAACAGTGTTCTTACGCTGTTCGATACGCTCGTCGGGGAGATGGAAGAACTGACGCTGAATTGATAAGCCGGCAGGCGAGTGCAACGGTGATGTTCCATCACTCAACCATTGATTCATGTGAGGGTGGAAGGGCTCGAACCTTCGGCCCTCTGCTTAAAAGGCAGATGCTCTACCACTGAGCTACACCCCCACAAATCAGTCGGGAATATACGTATATACGTCTCATTGTCAATCGGTATGAGGAAAAAACTTATCCACCCCATCAGCTCCCTTCACTTACTGGCAATCTGTTGACTTGGCCATTTACTCCGTGCAGGCTCGCTCTGTTCAGTATGATGGATCTCCGATAGAACATGCTGAGTATGGAATGGAATTCTATCTAGATTCTCTGATCTCCCCGATCAACCTGTCGGCAAAGCTGATTTCATTCTTGATTGCGTTGAGAGAATGCTCGAATAGAACTCTGATATGGAGTTTCAGGTTATCGCCTCCGGATTCCCTGTAGCGGCTCTCGATTTGTGCTGCATAATCTGTCAGAGCTCTCTTTCTATTGCCTAACGCGACGACTATCTCATCTCTGTCAAGAAAGGGGATGCCTGCGATTCCAAGATCAAACCTGCTGTCGTTTACCTGCGCCGATGACAACGCATCGACCATTTCAGCCTTAAGTCTCTCTTTCCCGGAAGGTGTGATGCTGAACATTTTTGGAGGCGGCCCTTTGCCTTGCTTGTGAGTATCCAGGAACGACTCAACCAGTTTCTTGCTTGCGAGTTTGGTCAGGCCGACATATATCGGTGTACTCCCGACATCCACCCAGTCCCGGTAGCCGCGCTCGGCTATCAGTCTATTGATCTGGTAGCCTGATATTGACTTCTGCTGGCTAACGATCTGCAGGAGCATGAGTTCAATGTTGGTTAAGTTATTGTTATTCATAACCTGCCCTATAGAGCGCTACCGTAATATTACATATATGATTTAATATGTCAATCAAGAATCTTGGGTCCCGTTCCTGAAAGAAAAAAGGGCGGCAGATTTGTATCTGCCGCCCGGATATTGTAAACTGACCGATCGATCATCACTTCATCAGATGTTCCATCGTGAAGGTGTAGCTCTTGGTCAGGTCGAAGATGATCTGTTTCTTGAATGAACCACCGTGGCCTGCCTCGGTCTCCTCGTAGTACCAGACTGGCTTCCCGAGTCTGGAGAGCACATACGCGAACCGTCTTGGATCTGACGGCGGCACGCGTGGATCATTAAAGCCGGCTGTTACCAGAATCGGCTTGGTTAGATTTTCCGCCTTGAAGATGGGTGTGAGCTTGTGTGTGAGATCGCTTCCAACCGGTCCCATTTCTCTTTCCCATCCTGCAGAGAATGCCTGATTCTTCGAGTGAGTGTTTGTCCAGTCAACATCGGAGACGCCGACATCAGATACGCCGCACGCGAGTTTATCAGGACAGGTTGTTGTCAGCCAGTCAACTATGTATCCGCCATAGGATGCTCCCCAGACAGCGATCTTGTCGGGTCTGGAGTAACCATTGTCGATCAGGTAATCGAGTGCCGCTTCGCAATCGAGCAGAGACGCGAATCTGCCCTCGAGATTGTCCGCTCGCTCGTAGGCGGGACCGTAGCCGGTCGATCCGCGGACATTCGGGAACATCATTACAAAGCCTTTGCTGAGAGCAAAAGCAATATTGCGCTGGAAGTAGGGTCTGCTCTGCCCCGGAGGCCCGCCGTGGTAGTTGACGATGGCCGGGTTTGATCCATCCATCTTGGCACTTACCGGTTTGTACAGCAATGCCGGGATCTCGGTGCCATCTTCTGACTTGTATCGGATCACTTGCACTTCTATGCCCGAGAAATCGAATCCGAAGGTCGAGACTTTGCCGATCTGCTTGAGGCCGGTGTCACCCAGAGCGAATGAGAACGCCGTCGGAGGAGTTGTCGGCGATGAGTATCCGAATACTACTTTGCCTAGATCATTTGATGATATTGCGCTGGCGACGCCGATCTTCGGCTGCGGAACCGGGATGACTTTGCCGGTCATGTCAAATGCAGCCATCTCAGAGTAGCCATCCAGGTTGAGAGCCGTGACGACAACACCTTTCTTCCTGATAAAGGTGAAATCTTCGGTCTCTTTCTTTGGGTCATAAATGACTTTGAATTCCTTCGGTTTGGCGGGGTCGAGCATACAAAACTTCATGAACTCATCATCATTGGATTTCGCCGAAGTCAGCGTGATCATCTTTCCATCATCGGTGAATCCCGCTCCCCAGACGAGCGTCGTATCGGAAAGGTCCGTCACTTTGCCGGAACTCAAGTCGAGCATCGCCAACTGAGTTTCCGAGAAAGAGATATACCGCAGGAACGCCAGCTTACTCTTGTAGTAATCGAGCGGATAGAATGCACCCGGCTCGGAGTAAATAGTGTCGAGCTTGGCTGTCGACATTGTGTAGCGTCCGATACGCATCTGATCGGTCTGGATATACAAATAGAACTGGTCAGGATTGTCCTCATCGAATATCAATCCGCTATACCGCTCAGTCCTGCTTTGGAGCAACGGTTTGAACTGACCGTTTCTCTCGAAACGCCAAATGTCATGCATCTCGTCGCCAAATACATTGACAGTCACCAGAACGAAATCACCGGACGGATGGACGCTGAAGCCACTAATTATGATGCCTTCGTCGGTCCAGTTGTTCGGTGTAAACTGAATCGGCCAGCCCATCGGACCATCCATGTAAAATATCGCCTGACTTTCGCCCGTGATTCTCATCTGGAAATAGATGCGACCCGTGTTGTCGATCTGCGGATCGGTAACGAGATCGATACCGAGCAGAAATGACAGATCGGTCATTGTCGGTTCCCAGAATTTCGAGGATTCGAGCATCTGAATCGTGACAGCTTCCGTGCTGTCGATGTAAGCGAGGATTTTGGTTGTGTCGGTAGTGACCCAGGGATCAATTTCGGTGAGAATCGATTCGACCTTGTCCGAACCGAGCGCTGTGATAGCAGAGGGAATCAGTAAGAGAAGGATAACAATCCCTAACGTTATCATTCTGAACATGCGCACCTCCTATGTGGTTCAATTTTCGCCAAGATATATATTACGGCTCCGAGGGGCAAGTTGTTTCACCGAGAATCCCGGACTGAAGGGTTTATTAGAAAAGTCATGCGCATCGCATAATCCGTCATTGCTGCAAATGTTTGCTATTGCGAGACGAGAGATTGTCAAGAGCTAATCAGCTTGAGAGGGCGAGTTCGAGATTTCCGCATTGGGGAAAAGACGAGATAAGTCGAACAACTTGGTCTTTGACTTACAGGTTATGACAGTGGGTAGTCTTATACTTGTGCCAGTAGAATAATGGTGTATATTGTAGATTAGCATCCGGGTCTGCCCTGACAAACGGAAGGGCGATCCTGACAACTGAGCAGAGAGCATTTGGAGAATATGTAGGACTCTAACGCGAGATGTGACAATGAAACGGGTGATCCTGTCCCTCACCCTCGCATTGTTGATGCTGGGATTGATCAGTCCCCCGATCTCGCATGCAGACGACAGCGCGACTGCGGCCGCACCGAGCGCAAGCTCTGACACCGCACAAAGCACTCCTGCCAGAGAAAACGAAACATTCCCATCAGTTCACTCAAGACTATTCTGGAATCTGCTGTAAACCAAGATCGTCCCCACACACATGAGCAAATTGCGGACCACGCCGATAAATTCTGCGCGTGTTATAGAGACAAGTCTGACAATGGCTCCGAAAAAACAGATGCTATCCATGAGAGAGCTTCAGAAATTGCCTCCGATATCGTTGCGCAGTGGGAACCTCGTTTATTTAGTACATACTCGTATGAAGAGCTGAAAGAGGTAGATTTTTCCAAGGAAGAGATGCCATTGGATTGGTTTTATCAGTGGAAGGCTGACTTGGACTGCCTATATGGTGCGTAGTTCTCACCTGAGGACAAACAAGCCGGGCGACCATCGTCAAAGAATGTGTACGCAGACGTATCGAAACCGACTCGCTCAGTCTACCGTAAGAGATGGTTTGCAATAACTAAGCGCTGAATCTCATTGGTTCCCTCATAGATCTCAGTAACACGTTGATCACGAACCAATTTCTCGATGATTGAGAGCTGTCCGATAGGACCATAACCGGAATGAATCTGCATGGCTTGGTCAACGCAGAAGCGAGCCACTTCTGAAGCGAACATTTTGGCCTGCGCTGCCTCGACCGTGCAATTTTCACCAGCGTCCTGAGTTTGGGCCGCTTTGTAGGTGATCACGCGGGCAGCTTCAGTCTGGGTGGACATATCAGCAATCAGGCATTGTATTTCTTGAAGTCTGTCTCCTGGAGCGCCAGAAGCCAGACACTCCTCGTAATGCTTGATTGATTCGTCTAGGGCCCTCTGCGAAATACCAACACCCTGAGCGCCAACACCAATCCGAGCGCCGTCGAGAGTATTCATCGCAATTCTAAAACCTTTGCCAGTGTCGCCTAATTGATTTTCCAGCGGTGCCCTGACATTTTCGATCTTGATATGACCGGTAGTCGCGGCCCGCATACCCATTTTATGCTGGAGGGTACGCGCATTCCAGCCTGGAGTATCGGTTTCGACCAAGATGCATGAGATTTTCGTGCGATGTTCATCCTTCTCCCCAAGACGACAGAAAAGAACCGCAAGATTACAGACATCACCATGCATAATGAAAGTCTTTTCACCATTGATGACAAAATGATCGCCCTTGATCATGGCCAAGGTCTGCTGATTAGCGGCATCCGAACCGGCATCGGGCTCAGTCAGCGCAAATGATGGAATGATCTCGCCAGAAGCACATCTCGGCACATATTTCTTCTTCTGCTCTTCGCTGCCGAAAGTGAAGATAGGGTAAGTAGCCAGTTGCGGTATCGCAGCCATCAATCCAGTCGGAGGGTCGTAGTAGGTCAGTTCTTCAATGAGAGTAATATATTCAATACTGGAGCGCCCGCCACCGCCGTACTCCTTTGGCATGGCGAAACCAACCATGCCTGCCTTGGCAAGCTTCCGGTAATGCTCAAATGAGAATGATTCCTTTCGGAGGTCCAACTCCTGGCAAACCGGAAGGATTTCCTTTTCAGCAAATTCCTTCACCTGTTCACGGATCGTTTGCTGCCTTTCGTCAACGTTGTAAACCACTGTCCCCTCCTGAGGATGGTACATCATTTCCTCACAATCAAGTTCCAGCCTGGATATCCATTTGCATCATCCACTTATAATTCAACTAGCGCAACCGCTTGACGTGAACACTCTGCCGTCTCTTCCGTGGCTGCATGCTGCGTGAAGAATCTTCCAATCCCAAGCTTCTCCCGAACAACGATGAACAGTTTACACTATCAGTGGGATAGTGTCAAGGGTTTTGAGTAAATCGGTATTCGGGGGTACTTCCTGGGGTTTATTCAAGACATAGGCAATGATCTTATAGACGATTCGATCAATGCTGGCGATGTTGTTGAAGGAGCGCATCGGCATGATGCGGCGATTCAGTAAGCTGACTTCCTTTCTCTCCGACAGCGGCCTTCGCTCAAACAAAAGTTATTGATTCTAAGCGTGCAGGTATTATATTCAGTGCGGAATGTGCCAAAGTGATTTCCTTTGTATTGGGAACGTCTATGCATGAGTGTATGTCGCTTCGTGCAGTTTTGATAGGAGAATTAGAAGATGAATTTGGGTATTGATGGAAAAGGAGCCATTGTAACAGGTGGCAGTCTCGGAATAGGAGCAGCAATAGCCCTGGATTTGGCGCATGAGGGCTGCAATGTGGCCATAAACTATAGGCGGCACGATACAGAGGCAAAGGAGATAGTGAAAGAAATAGAGAGTATGGGGAGAAAGGCCCTTGCCATACAAGCAGATGTATCCAGCCATTCGGACGCCCAGAACATGGTCGAGACCGTTGTAAAGGAATTCGGCAAGCTTGATATCCTGGTCTGCAATGCTGGCATTAACTGGGACGGTGTCATTTGGAAGATGACGGAGAAACAGTGGGATCAGGTGATCAACGTCAACTTGAAAGGCTACTTCAATTACAACAAAGCAGCCGCACTTGTCTTCAAGGATCAGAAAGGCGGGAAAATCGTAAACATATCATCGATCAACGGCATAAGAGGCAAATTCGGGCAAGCTAACTATTCGGCATCCAAGGGGGGCGAAATTGCCATGAGCAAGACCCTGGCGAAAGAGCTCGGCAAGTTCAACGTTAATGTCAATGTAGTGGCGCCAGGAATGGTTATGACCGAAATGGCGAGGAACATACCGGCTGAGTTTCTCAACATGGCTATTGATGAAACTGTACTGGGGCGAATTGCCACTGCAGATGATGTGGCTCATCTTGTGACCTTCCTTTGTTCGGACAAAGCACGCCATATAACCGGAGAGGTCTTCAAAATCGATGGTGGTCAGTATATATAGGAGGAACCGATATGACCCGAGTGGGAATAATTGGATTGGGACACGGGCAATTCGGACGCAGAAGCGACGCGACCGTTCAGGAACTAGCATTCGAGGCTTTTCGCGAGGCAATTCAAGACGCCCAGATAGACCCTAAGGAGATCGACGGTTCAGTCATCGGTTCTGTCCCGGAATATCACAAACAGCGTTCACTTCCCGGAGTGGTACAGGAATACCTGGGACTGAACCCGCTACCGACATGGCTTACAGAAGTTGCTTGCGCTTCCGGTAGCGCGGCTATTCGTACTGCCTGGATGGGCATACGATCAGGAGCTCACAGGATTATGGCGGTCATTGGCTGTCAGAAGATGACAGAGCTTTCCACGCCTGAGATTCTGGCTCTCATGGGGCGGGTAGGTGAAGTGCAGTGGGAATCTGTATTTGGCACGACCTTCCCCGCATATTATGCCTTGTTCGCTCAGAGTCACATGCACGAATACGGAACTACCCGTCGGCAACTCCTCCAGGTAGCCGTAAAGAACCATTTCTATGGCGCAAGGAATCCCAATGCACTATTCAGGAAAGAAATTACCATCGAAAAAGCGCTGGAATCCGACCCGGTATCTGACCCCTTGCAGGTGTACGACTGCTGTGCCAACGCGGATGGGGCGGCATGTGTGATCCTAGCTTCAGAAGAAATTGCGAAGGAATCCGCGAAACCTGTGGCCTGGCTTGACGGTGTCGGATGCGCTACGGCCAGTATGTCTGTACTGAGAAGGCCAAACCTCGTCGGGCTTCCCAGCGCAGAGAAAGCCTCACAGATAGCGTATGAAATGGCCGGGGTCAGCTCGAAGGACATTAAGGTCGCTGAGGTTCATGACTGTTTCACCATTGCTGAGATCATGGCCTATGAGGATTTGGGATTCTGCGAGAAGGGCAGAGGGGGCCGTTTTATAGAAGATAGGCAATCGTATATAGGAGGGCAGACGCCCGTGAACGTAGATGGTGGGTTGAAGGCAAAGGGGCATCCAATTGGAGCCACTGGCGTGTCAATGACTGTTGAAATCGTGAAACAACTCAGAGGAGAGGCAGGGGAACGCCAGGTGCAAAATGCTGATATAGGACTCACACATAATGTCGGCGGAATCGGACAATACTGTTTTGTCCATGTCCTTAGGAGGGATTAGGCTCATGTTCAAATGGTTTGGAAAAGTCAATTTCTCTCAGTATACCAAGGTTTCAGAGTTCGCCAATCACCTGAAAGATGGGCACCTTATGGGGTCCAAATGTAAACAGTGTGGGCATGAATCATTCCCACCGCGGGCTGATTGCAATCAATGCCTCTCAGGAGATTTCGAATATTTAGAATTCGGCGGACAGGCGACACTGCTCTCGCACACCACGATCCACGCTGCCCCCACGGGATTCGAGGACGTCGCCCCTTACACAATAGGAGTGGTCGATCTGAAAGAGACCGGTCGGCTACTGGCCTGGTTCGGCGATACGGTATCTGACGATGAGATAAAGATAGGTATGGAACTTCAGGTCGTGCCCCAGATCTTCGAAGAACTGGAGGAAATCAAGGTCTATTATTCCCTGGAGAAACCGGGTACAACCTGGTCTGTCTCCAAATCCGCAATGTGAAGTGGCTTTGTACTTCGGGAGAATGAACAGTCAGGAACACAGGCTCCTGATACACAAGGCTATAAACCCGAGTATTCGGCGAGCTTCCTTTCGACAGTTGAAACTAGATTGTCTAGGCTGTTTCTGCGTTTGTCATCTAAAGCGGAAAGCCCCTCTTGACTAACGACAGAAGCGACCATTCGTTTCACAGCCATCCGCTCGTGTTCCCTCCACAGCTTTCCGGAATTCTTGAATAGCTCTGCCATTCTATCACTCCACTTCCCTGTGACGGACTGCATCGACTTTGTGTCTATATCGACACCATAATCTTGTATAAGCGAATCGCGATAGAACGATGGCTTGACAAGATCCTCCAACTCGCTTTCCCGCATTCCCGGAGAGCTGCACAAGGTATATTCTGATCCACTGATGATTCCCTTATCAATCGCTCCTGCAGTTGCGTCTTTTCCCGCTTGATCGTTGTCGAGAAAGGCGTGAATATTGCACAGCAGGTCCCTGAACACCTTTGCCTTGAATGCAAGCTTAGATGCTCCCCCGATTCCCTCGACGACCAGACTGCCGTTACTGAGCGCAGTCCGAATTTGCGGAGACAGCTCTGAGAGCCACCGTTTTATCACCATCGCATCTGCGTCCCCCTCAGTAAGCACAACCAGATAGGCCCCTACCAAATTGTCTGCCAGCTCAACCCCGAGGCTGTCACGTATCTCCTTTATTCGACGCGCTCTAGTAGCGTTTCCTGTTTCTACAAGAATGTTACTGCCTACCTTCTCTCGTTCCACCAGAACAGGGGAATGCGTAGTAATTATAACTTGGTGTTCTGCTGCTATCTCATATAGAACTTGTTTAAGCTTGTGGATTGCTTTCGGATGAAGATGAGTCTCAGGCTCCTCGACCGCGAGAATCAAATGCCGATCCCCCAACGATTCCTGAGAAATGTGGCGGAGCAGCGATATTGCAGCTAAGCTCTTCATTCCATCTCCTTTATACTCCAATTCAGTCAATGCACCGTCATCAATCATCACCTGTACACTTGCTCTTAGCGCGCGTTGTAACGAACATTGATCTGGTGCTAGAGACACAGACTTCAGGTTAGGAATGAAGAGATATTGTCAAGAGTTGTGGATGATTGTTTTGATAGTATCCTCAAGTTCTCCAGTTATGCAGCTTCCTTTATTTCTCCATCAACGAACTTAACACC
>JAHJOQ010000035.1 GCA_018820315.1 Candidatus Zixiibacteriota bacterium
AGGATGAACAATGGCGCACAAGAGGAAGAACAAAAAGCCGCCGTACCCGTATCGTATTATCTGATTAATGGTGATACCAATGTCCTTTAGATTCATCTGTAGCTCCTCCGCTTTTGAAAATGTGTTCTATAAGCTCCAATGATTTGCCATTTCAGGCTCATTCATAAGGTGATCACATGCTGCGCTACGGTCAGAGGCATTCAGCACAAGGCTCCTGTCCTCCAGAAAACGTGTAAGATATCAAGTACGCTACATCATCAATATCTTATGATGGAACTTACAGATGCAGAATCTGAACGATTATCAGAAAGCTGGTCTCTGAAACTTGCCTTTGTCAAGAGAGTGAAATTAAGAGAACAACCATCACATATTCGTGTTAGCCTATTCTGCAGTGACTTTTACTGCTCCAGCTGTTTCCGTCTGAATTTCAGTACCGGCGGGCAGCTCAGCAGTACCACCTTTGATTAGCAGGCCAAGTACACAACAAAGTATTGTGACTATAACTGCAGTACCTACCTTGCTTTGGCCTTCGGCTAATTTCGTACCATAAAGCGGTACCGTGCTACCATCGATAGCCTCGACCCTCTTGATGGAAATACCTATCTTTGCTGGTTTGCCGACTGCGCCGCTGGTTGTGGACTCCGTAACTTCCGCAGCAGCAATAGTTCCAGCCTTGATAACAACAATACCATCAACAATAACATCATATGTTACTGCCAAGTTTACACGATCTCCAACGTGTAGCACTTTCGGTGATATCGCCTGTGATGTCGTGAACGAAACTACTGTACCGGCAGGAACAGTAACTTCTTGCTGTGCTAATGTCATATCTGCGCCAATTATGATCCACAGAAATGAGAGCACCACAACAAGTGCGGTCACACGAAATACCCCGGGTTTTGCTCGACAGACAGAAAACATGAAACCTCCCTGAAACGACGTTAACGGAACTCAGTCATACAGTGTGCTGATCTGGCTAAAACACAAAGCCTATAGCAAAGCGTGACAGTATGTCCCTTTCTAATTTGACATTTCGCCTGCTGGCCGAGATTACAGACCCGTATATGTTCCCTGAATACCATCCGAATGAAAATATCCCCATCAATGCGCCCAGGCCATAATCTCTATTATCAAATGCTTGATAAGTTCCCCAAAAGAACAAACCATTTACAATGAATGAAGAGAGGGCAGTCTTGGGATAACCGTCATACAGGTATCCGAGACCAGGTATTGCTGCAAGCATGCCAGCGAACGTGGGGCTCTTGTAAGGCAGGTTCTTGCCCTGCTGACACAGGAAGATACAGTCTTCCACGTTTTTGAAATAGATTGAACGAGAATCGATTCCTGAAAACTGCACAATTGCATTGTCCCAGTCCAACTGGTAAGCAAACGATAATCCGGTCAGCATTTGAGCCTTGTCACTGAGACCTCTCTCCTTTGACAGTATGTTGCCGAAAGACCTTCGGGCCATGTTGTTATTGCCCATCTTGAGATATCCAAGCCCCATGCTGAATTCAATCTGATTCTTGTAAGATGTGCAAAGTTCGTTTTCAAGTGTATATCGTCCCCATTGAATCGCCCAGACATAGTCACCCTGCAAATTGTGACAATCAAACACATTTAGATGAGCATCTTCACTCAATGGGCTATTGGGATAGTACGAGATTAAACGTCGGTACTCTGTGATCGCGTCATCGAAGTATCCGTAAGATTGAAGGGAGAACGCGAAATTGTACAACGCACTGTCAACTGGTGCCGTCTGAATGCGATCGTCCTTCCCATACGTCGCGACCTGATTATCTTGGGTCTCGGGATGATCCAAGGAATCAGAGAAGCAATTCTTGAAGTCAAATTTCAGTGGATCATAGAAGCGCAAGAAATCATTGACCTCAACAACTTCGTAGTTATCGAGATCGTGCCCACAACGGTGCAGTCTGTCTGAGGTCATGATGAATGCCTTAATCGGATTATGATTCCTGAAGGCAAGACGCCCGTACGCTGAACAATGAGGGTGCATTAAACACGAGCCTCCCTTGTACGGGCTGACATACTTCTGATAAATCCGAATTGCGCTGTTAGTGAATAGATCGTGAAATGACAAAGCGGATGTGTCGATGGAGCATCGCCAGTATATATCATTCATAAAGTGACGAGGCTCTTCGATGCTTGAAGCATTCCCCCTCTCAGTTGCGAATACGTTGTTCTGAATCAAAACAGTGCATAGAATGGACAGCAGAAGTTGTTTCCTCATCATTTGTCGCTCAGTATCGTCGCTATAAACACTTGTAGATTCGCTTACACATCACAGTTAGTATGTCTATGGACCTTCTCACGCAGCCATGAGCGGTCTCTGTGATTTGTGTCTACAAAGATCGGCTGAATCTGTTAATCACTTGGATTCACATATAAGCTGACAAGTTAGTCCTTGTCAAGGAAAAACGTGGATACGACATGGACCTCATATAATCCGCAGCTCCCAAGTACCACGCTATAAACTACG
>JAHJOQ010000036.1 GCA_018820315.1 Candidatus Zixiibacteriota bacterium
AAACAATTTCGGAAGTCAATGACATGCCCAATAATATCATGTTGACGGGACACTAGTCGGTGTCGGATTTGTGTGATGAAATCTAAGGACGAATCTCTCGGAACACTCTCTGGGTCGATCAATCACTATGCTCTGCTCAAGCACGATGCGGACCAGCTAGTGCGGTTAGCGGTCCAGCATACGGATTCGTACCTCCAAACCATGTTCACGCGGTCTTCAGTCTTGCTCTACGTTGTGTCCCTTGAGGTGCTGATCAACCGGGTTATCGAGGATTTCTGGCCCAGCTCTTCCTCACACCCGAAGGATGCGGTTAAGCTATGGTCCATCCCAGACAAGTGGCACAAGGTCCCTCGTGAAATCGCAGGCAAGACGTTTTGCCGTGGCAGGACTCCCTTTCAATACCTGAAGGCTCTGAACGATCTGCGGAACGATTTCGTTCACGCCAAGTCCGACACATTCAAAGTGATATGGCAATATCGTCACGACCATGTCAACAATCAGAAACTGCTTAGCCCCTCACCTCAACAGCCTAAATACCCCCACATTGGTCTCTTCAAGGCACCCTCAGAGTGGCTTCCACAAGACGCCGACACCGTGAAGAGGGTCACGGAGGAACTCGTCGCACGACTTTCCGAATTTCTGTCGGGGAAGATCACAGACCCGTGGTTGTCTTCCGACGTGCTTGAGTCAAGTCAAGGACAGAGGCTCATAGTACGTAGAAGGTTCGACCCTGAGGGGAAATCCAACACGACGAATGGCCCCGACTTGCAATAGGCCGCGCCTTCCGCACGACGTTCGTCCTGCAGCCGTAACCCCTGTGGTTTTCAGTCGATAGGCAGAACCCTCCGAAGCTCAGGACTTGCCACTGCGCTTCGCTTCGGGATTCTGCTCTACATCTGCCGCCCACGAGATGGCAGGAGTGAGGGCACTCCTGCCCTACAATAACCGCTACGGACGTTCAACCACATCCAATGACTACAGCTTGCCGCGATCGGCTTGATTCAGGAAGTTGATCTCGGGAGCTTCTGCGACGCCAGCCTTCTGCATCCGTTCTTTCAGCTCCGCCGAGCCGAAAAACTTGCGGGCATTCTCCTCATTGTCCCACTCAAACATGAGGTAGACATTGTTGGAGTCTTCCTGATGCCGCATTACCTGAAAGGATGTCTCTCCGTAAGACTTGCGCACATCCGCGAATTCGTCAAACGTATTCTTCCATTTGTTGAAGTCATTAACCTTGTGTCTAATCATTACATGAGTCATGATAACGCCTTTCGATAAGGTTGATATCAGGTGTGATACGAATCACACAGCAGATAGCTTCATAATGTAGATTATCACAGTCCACGATCGTAATTGTTTCAGGCTTATGTGCAAACAGAGCCGACCGGGAGTATGCGCTCTGGCTGCTGGAAAATTCTGAAGAATGGATCGCCGTGGGAGAACCGATAGCTTGTTTATTCTTTCACTTTTCATTATATATGATGCCTGAAAGAAGACAGATCGGATGGATCGACCAGTTGCATTGATTCGACATAGACTGATCGCGTCAAACAGAACAGCACCGCAAGGAGGATAGAATGAAGTTAGACACGGTTGACAAGATTCTCGATTATGCCATCGAAAAAGAGCAGGACGCTCACGATTTCTATTCAGAATTGGCTGGCAAAATGGACAGAGCGTATATGAAGCAGGTGTTCGACGGATTTGCCAAGGAAGAGCTGGGTCATAAGAAGAAACTTGAAGGTGTAAAATCCGGCAAGCTGATGGCTCCTGTCGAGAAGAAGATTCAGGATCTCAAGATCGGCGATCATCTGGTTGACATCGAACTTACAGCCGATTTGAGCTTCCAGGACGCACTCATCCTTGCGATGAAAGCTGAGAAGGCTGCTTTCAGGCTCTATTCCGAGCTGGCAACCGCCACAGAAAATGCTGAACTGCAAACCATGCTGCTCGGACTAGCTCAGGAAGAGGCCAAGCATAAACTTCGCTTCGAGATCGAATACGACGACTATGCGCTGAAAAAGAACTGATTAAGCATAGCATCCAAGGTTTCTCATACTTAATAGACGGGTGGTCTCGCGATCGCCCGTTTGATTTTATGTCACGATTCGTATATTAGACGTATGCTGCACTCCGTGTACATACACATCCCATTCTGCAAATCGAAATGTAATTATTGCGATTTCTACTCGATTATAGATTGCAGCAGTTCGGATAGGTTCGCAGAAGCTGTTTCGCGTGAGATCGATGGTTATGCGGCTGACTCACGATTCCAGGGGAGCAGCATTGCGACGATCTTCTTCGGAGGCGGAACACCATCACTTATGTCTTCTGAGCAGGTAGCGCAGATAGTCAGGTCGCTTGATAGTACATTCCCTATTACTGCAGATGCTGAAATTACACTCGAAGCCAATCCCGATGATCTGGATGAAACAGTGATCGAGAAATACCTGGAAGCCGGGATCAATCGCATTTCTCTCGGCGCACAGTCAATCGATGATCGCGATTTGCGCGTTCTCAGCAGACGCCACGATTCACAGGCTATCATAAATTCGGTAGAAGGTTTCAGAAATGCCGGACTGACCAACTTTTCGCTCGATCTGATATATGGGATTCCGGGGCAGTCTTTCGATTCGTGGCGCGAAACAGTGGGGCTGGCGCTGTCGCTTGATCCGAAGCATATTTCGGCATACTGCCTCACCGTCGAGGAGGGCACTCCTCTGTATCGCGCTGTGCGAGAAGGGCGGACAATGCTCCCGTCAGACAGCGAGCTCTGCGACATGTATGTTGCCGCTGTCGAGATGCTGGAAGCCGCAGGGCTGCGACAGTATGAGCTGTCTAATTTCGCAAGAGTGGGCTTTGAATCACGTCACAATCTCGCGTACTGGACCAGCAAGCCGTATCTCGGCTTCGGCCCGTCAGCATCATCGTATGTTCATCCACACAGATGGACGAATGTCGCCGATGTGACTCGATACATCGATATGATAGACGATTGCAATCATGCTGTCGGTCAGGAGGAGGAGCTGACTTCTGACATGATTCGCAGTGAATTTGTGATGCTGTCATTGAGATTGAAAGCGGGGCTCGATCTTGGAGATTATAGAAATCGCTTCGGAGAGGATTTGTCAGAAACCTATGCCGACAGGATTCAGCACTTTGTGAAGGAAGGTATGATGGAGCGAAGAGATGATTGCCTGCGGCTCACACCTAAAGGCATGTTTGTCTCTGATGCTATAATAGCGGGCCTTGTCTGACCCGCGCGGTTCGTTACTCGCTCGTCCCTACAGCAGGCTCTCCTCCAAAGCTCCAGACACTCTGCTCACTCTCATTTGAATGAATGTTCCTGTGCTCGAAGTAGGTCGATGTAGTAGTCTGTTCTTGTTCGTTGTTGACTTCTTTGTCAGGCATTTTCAGCTCCGAATTCTGTGGAATTCACATAAATCGGGAGGGGAGAAGATAGTGCAGCTCCTCCCCTCTGCAGATCAGATTAGCCGTTCTGGTTCCACTCGTCTTTGTCGAACGTGCCCTGCAATACAACGCGATACTCGCCGGTCGTCGGATTTACCGATTCCACTTTGCAGCGACAGTTGGTCGAGTTATAGAGAATGTCAGTGAAACGTGACTGCAGCCATGCCGGGGAAGTCGGTGACTTCTCGATGGTGTTGAAATCGTTCATAGTCCATTTCTTCATTTTCCAATCCTCCTCTGAGTATTTCGGGTTGATGGCAGTCGATTTAATAGACTGTGTTCCAGAAGTTCGGGTCCAGATCGAGGGTACCAGTCAGGACGATACGATATTCACCGGTCTCGGTGTTGCAGTTCTCGACCTTGGCGCGGCACGAAACCGAGCTGTACATGAGGTTCGAGATGTTCCAGTTCAGCGCCTGCGGCGAAGTCGGCGTGCGCTCGAAATACTTGAAATCGTTGAAATTGAAGCGGGTCATCTAAGACCTCCTCGTTTGGGTTGTGTATCTCAGTCGGTCTCGAAACCGACCGTTATTTTGCGATGCAAAGAGATATGCTTTCGTTGCGACTGGCAGTTGAGTACAATGCGATAGCGGTTAAGTGCCGGCTCGTTATCGCTGTCGGAGCATCCGATCTCATTCAAGTCGACACTGTCAGCTATCAAGAGATTCCTCACCCTGTTCTTCGGTTCTGCTACGTTAATGCTATGCACAGTTCCCCTCCACTTCTGAATCCTCCTGATTGCTCGAATAGAAGAAGCCAAACTCGTAGAGTCTTGAATGAGCCATCTCAACAGCGCCTCTTTTCCAGCCAAGGACTTTGGTCAACGACTCGGTGTCAGATGCTGTATCTGGATTTTCGAGCAGAAACTTCGCGAGTTCAAGAATCAGCCCATTCCTTTTGGATATTTTCTTTCTCGTCAAAATCTTTGAAACCAAATGCACCGCAAACTGGGCTGCAAACAGCCCGACTCGGGCATTCGCGCATTCTACGAAAAGGTCAAACCTGTTCTCCGGGTGTTTCCATCCGCATGTGAGGCCGGAGCAACGCTGCATTCCCCCGAGATTAACCTGCATATCGACAATAATGTGTTCGATGAGGTGCGCGATGTCCGCCGATTCACCGACGCGTTTGATCGACACGCCTTCCTCCTCTTCGAGGAACAGCGGAGCGGATTCCCATTCATCGCAGCAGGAATGCCGGTTGATTGTCGGAAAGAATATCGAGAGTTGTCGGTACAAAATGAGAAACTTGTCACGTTCGAATCCGCCTGTCGGAACAATTTCGATAACAACTTTGAGATGTCCGATACCGGGTTGAAATCGACTGTAAAGTTTTGAAACCTTAGAAAATAGTCCATATGAAACCGCCAGCAACCTCATCAACCCTTGCTCTTCCTGATTCCTGTTCTTTGTTTATCGGTGTCGGCTCTTAGTTCATCGGAATGAGTGGCCCGGACTTTAGCTATTGTCTGAAGAATGTCGAGGAAACTCGAAGATGAGATGATCGAAGCGCATAAAGTTATTGTCTCATTTGACCTTGGGGCTTACATTTAAGTCTGAATCTCGCGTTTGCAGCCGGGAGACGGCTCAGCGCTGTCAGGAATCCTTTCCTGACAGCTGAGTGAATCGGGCAGGAAAGGATTCCTGCCCGCGCGAAACAGAGGATTCCTGACAGCGCTAAACACGCTGAGATTGCCACGCTTCGCTCTCAGAGATGACGACATCAAGGGTCGTTCAACAAGCGCAAACACGTGAGTCGTGAGGAAGGTTGGCACGATGGATCTATTCAGAGAAGATGCTCCCGATTCCGGCGCTGGTCCGCCCCGTCCCCTCGCTGAGCGGATGCGACCGAAGCACGTTTCCGATTTTGTCGGGCAGGAACATCTGATCGGCAAAGGCAAGCCGATAGCGCGTGCGATCGAGCAGAAGAAGATTCCATCGATGATTCTCTGGGGTCCTCCAGGCTGCGGCAAGACGACTCTGGCGCACGTACTGTCTGAATCAATCGATGCACAGTTTGTATTTTTCTCGGCGGTTGTCTCCGGCCTCAAAGATGTCAAGAAGGTCGTCGAAAGAGCCGAGAGCGAGTGGGTGGTCTATCACCGACGGACTGTCCTGTTCATTGATGAAATCCACCGGTTCAACAAAGCACAGCAGGACTATTTTCTGCCGTTTGTCGAGAAGGGTTCGATCATCCTGCTCGGTGCAACGACCGAGAATCCGTCGTTCGAAGTGATCGGACCGCTCCTATCGCGCTGCCAGGTCTACACGCTCAAGCAGCTCCTGCCGGATGATATCAAGGGTATACTCAGGAAAGCTCTCGAAGACAGCGAGAACGGCGTTGGCGACTACGGTCTGGATCTCGAAAATGATGTTTTCGATTTTCTCGTTGCGATGTCATCGGGCGATGCTCGCCGCGCGCTGTCGTATCTCGAATTGATTGCCGAGCAGTATCGAGAGGAGACAGACAAGCACATCACGCTCAAGATCGCAGAGAATGTCCTGCAGGAGAAGACTCTTCTCTATGACAAAAGCGGCGAGGAACATTACAATATAATCTCGGCGCTTCACAAGGCTGTGCGTGGCTCTGACGTCGATGCTGCTCTCTACTGGCTCTGCAGAATGCTCTACTCGGGCGAGAACCCGCTATATATCGTGCGGCGTTTGATCCGCATGGCGATGGAGGATATCGGTGCTGCCGACCCCAATGCGTTGACTATATGCGTAGCTGCGAAAGATACGTATCATTTTCTAGGATCGCCCGAAGGCGAACTTGCGCTTGTCGAGGCGACGGTCTATCTCGCGACCGCGCCGAAATCGAACCGGCTCTACAAAGCGCACAAGGCTGTGATGCGCGAAATTCAGGCGAGTCCTGCCGAACCGGTGCCGCTGCATATTCGAAACGCACCGACGCAACTGATGAAAGACCTCGAGTATGGCAAGGGATACGAGTACGCGCACGACTACGACGAGGGGTTTGTCGATCAGGAATATCTTCCGGAATCGCTCCAGGGCAGGACATTCTACGAGCCCTCGAAATTCGGCTTCGAAAAAACAATCCAGGAACGGATTGACTGGTGGAAGAAGCTGAAGGGGAAATAGGGATCAAGAGTACTCAAATGTCATACCGTTGGAAAACGGTGTCCAGCGCTTGTAGGTCAGCGATCCGAAGTCACGCAGAGCGTGACGGAGTGATCCTGACTACGTCCTATTGCCGCGCGAGCTGTCTAATATCAAGCCCATTAGATTTAACATAACTCTCGAAGTTGCTCATACAGTTCGTGAGCGTCGAGTAGATGAAAACATTAGGAATACAGAAATGCCATTCGGAAGAAAGGATGAGACCCGGCTTCGGCTCGTCAAGGTACTGCGCGTAGAATGGCATGTTCTTTTCGCCATGGAGCGACTCAGCCCTATCTGGGTCCGAGCTTGCTTCATGTACAGATTTGCACCTGTATCTCTCCCACAAGATTGACACGTATTCGTATCCTTTTACGGATTTCGCTTCTCTCTCAAACCACTGTCGTTCGTTTGAATCGTATATCTTCTCAAGCATGTCTCCGTACCTAAGGTCTTCCTCATAGGTTCTCATTCTGCTTTCTACCTCTGTTCCCATGCTGCGCACGACAGAAGCCATGCTGTCCTTCCCTTCAGCTTGGAGCCTGTATTCCAGAAGCGGGAGCGCCACGCGTGTCCAAATCTCGCGCTGTCCCGAGAACTCAAGGACAAAGTCTCTGAAGCGTTTCCCAGAACTCTTTTCTCCGTATCGGTAGCCTGCTAGTGAATCGAGATAGCAGCTCATAAGTATGAGCCCTTCAATCTGATTCATATTCTCATTCAATCCGTTTTCTTGGATAAACTCCAGACGTGCGCGAAAATAGTCAAAGAAGAATTTGTTCGCTTGCTCTGCATCTGATAGTGTCACTTTCGGCAACTCCCTTTACGTGTTATGAACCCATAGTATTTATTTACGCGAGCTAAGTCAATGACAGGATGTCGCCACATCCTACTTGTCAGAAATTGCGTAGAAATAGGCAAAACCACTCTGTCACGCCACGCGTGACTTCGGGATTTTGCCCTACTGTGCTGGATACCGATTTTCATCGGTACGATAGCGCCGTGCGCTCTCTTTGATATCCATCCATGCGTCAGGATCTGCTCACTCCGTTCGCATCTGCTTTTCGCGGTGCTCAAGCAGACAGGGATCCTGACCTACAAATCACAGTCCGAGCAGTTTGATTTCGTAGTCGAAGCGGGTTGGTTTGATGCGGATCACCCAGCCGTCGCCATACGGATCCTCGAATGCTTTGTTTGGATCATCAAGAACCGTCTGGTTGACATCGGTCACCATGCCGGAGAGAGGCGATAGCACGCTGTGCGAAACTGTATCGGGAGTGAATACCTGCATATAGACGCTCCCCTGGCGGACCTCGTCGCCCTTGGATGGAAGATAGACAGCCTGGACTTTGCCGACTGCTTGAAGAAATCGCCTCTCGACCCCCATCAACACCACGCCATTATCCTGCAGCATCATCCAGCATTTTTCGCCAATTCGTTTGAATGATCTTATATCATCTTTGTCTATCTGCTGTATATGCTCCTCATCTGATAAGACCTGACCTCCGCCTGACCCGCCGCTGATGATATCGGCTGCTCTACGGACGACCGAAATCAGCTCTTTCCTCGAAAATGGTTTGGCGATATAGTCGAACGCCCCGAGCTGTGTTGCCTGAAGGGCGGTATTGATCGTGGCATAGCCGGTAATCATGATCACGGGCACATTCGGCCTGTAGTTCTTCACAATCTTCATGAACTCGAGTCCATCGATCTCCGGCATCATCAGATCGGTGAGCACCACATCGATGTCCTCGCTCTTCATGATTTGGAGCCCTTTCTCGGGAGAAAGAGCACAGTGAAGATTGTAATCCTCTTTTCTGAGGTGCTTCTGGATGCTGTCGAGCACGATCTGTTCGTCGTCAACCACCAGAACTCCGATTTTCTGAGCCATGATACTACTCCTGAACTGTCGTCCGTTTTTCTCCCGGCTTGATATAGAACACACTAAGCCGGCAACACGATTCTGAAAACCGCTCCACCGCTTTCCGGCATCTCGACTTCAATGACTCCTCCATGCCTTTGTACGATTCCACGGCTGACCGCCAGCCCCAATCCGTTGGAGCCTTTGGTGGAGAAGAATGGTTCGAATATCTTGCTCACCAAATCTTCGGACACTCCGGGTCCGCTGTCTTCGACCGTGATAACACAACTGTTACTCTTTTTCTCATAGCTCGTGCTGAGGATGATTATTCCCTTACCCCCCATGGCATCCGCTGCGTTCAGCATCATGTTCAAAATTACCTGCTGAATCTGGTGCGGATCGCATTTGATGTGCGGCGCCTCTTTCGACCTGATCTTCTCGAGTGCGATATTCCTGAACTGCGGCAGCTTCTCGACAAGCAATATTGCCTGGTCGATCACGACATTAGGATCGAGCAATTCGAAGTCGGGAGCTTCCTGCCGAGCGAAATCGAGAAGATTTCTGACAATGTCACGGCATCGGAGGGCTTCGCGTATGATGACTTTAACATCGTCTCTGTGATTGTCAGATTCCGGCAAATCCTCGAGCATATCTTCAGCGTAGGCCAGAACTCCGGTCAAGGGGTTGTTGATTTCGTGCGCCACCTCCGCCGCGAGTCTTCCGACCGCGGCTAGCTTCTCCGTCCTGAACAATTGATTCTGCAGATCTTTCTCGGATGTCACATCCCGAGCAATAGTACAGACGCCGATAGTGCTGCCTTTGTAATCTGCGAGGGGAAATCGCACTGTCTGAAAGTAGTGATCCAGATCGTCGATATTGATGATTTCATCGTACGTGTGATGCCGGTTTGTCGCGATGACCTCCTGGTCGTGACGTTGAATCACTGCCGCAAGCTTCGGGGGGAAAATATCTTCGGCTTGTTTGCCGATAAAATCGGATGCTTCGCGATGGAATGCCTTTGCGATTACCGGGTTTACTATAATGTAATAACCATCGATATCTTTGATGGATATCCAGTCATTTGCACAGTCAATGAAACTCTTGAATCTCTGCTCGGCACTTTCGATCTCACGGCGCAGTTTCACCCTTTCGGTGATGCGGTGCCATGTGCCGAGGATCTCATCCACCGTACCATCCTGACGCACGACCGGCGTGCGAGTAACCTCCCAGTATGTCTCCTGCGGCAAGCCGGTTCTCCAGATTACCGTGTGTGGTTTGCCCGTTTCGAAAACATTATCGATCATCGATGTTGATTCCGAATGCTGAGTTGCGAACGGTGTTCCTGCAAAAAGCTCCTCGGTAGTCTTACCGATCGTCTCCTGCGGCGCCAGATCGACGAAACGTGCAAAACTGGCATTGGCCTTCACCACGCGCTGCTCTTTGTTCAGGACCGCCGCAAGATCGGGAATCGTGTCGAACAGGCTCTGAAGGAACATCCTCTCTCTTTCGACCTTCTTTTCGAGTTCGGTCATCTCTATGAGCTGAGCGTCCCGCTCTTCCTGCGCATTGACCAAATCCCAGAAGATGTGTGCGAAGGTGTGATCGATCAGCTTGACTCCGGGGGGGAGCAGCTTGTAGATGTTTTCAAGTACCGCATCGCTGCCGGTCAGCTCGAGAATCAGCTCCAGACCTGGTGTCGCCAGAGCCTTCTCGATATCGGTGGTTGTGGAGATTCCGCGATCACGCGCGCAGATCATGCCGGGTGTATCCATATCGATATCCACGACGCACTCGATATCCAGCACAAGCTCCCGGAGGAACGATCCGAGAGCAAGATCGATAATAGCGCAACAACCTTTGCCTCCTCCAATGATAACCGTCTTCATTTCGGTGATCTTTCAGCGAGAAGGACAATCGAATTCCCACACGATGCAGCCGCATGTGCTTGTGCAGCGTTCATCAAAACTCCGTGTAGAGCATGTCTTTATACTCCGCAAGCAACCCTACCAAATCAGTGTAATAGCCTCTCGGCCTGGTCGTGAAATGGAGCAGTATGTCACTTAGTTTCGGCGATATATAAGGATAGAGTTTTCTCAGGTTCATGACGCGGTATTCGAAGAATGCGGAAGCGTCCTCAGACGTCAGGCTGTTCTTCACCTTATCGGAGAATTCCTTTCCCCTCATGACCTGCTGAAATGACTTGATCCCTTTGGCAACTGAGTAGTTGATGATGTTTCCAATACTCCAGACATCATAGTCTGACACATGCTGATTCAAATCGAAATCGATCCAGCGGTACTCCCCGGTCTTGGCGTCGATGATTATATGGTCGTTGCGTATGTCGCCGTGAAATGTCCCGTGACGGTGCAGAAATGCGATCGCCTCGAAGCTGTCGGTAAGTTTGTGCAATATGTCCTTAAGGTCCTCGTAATAGTACTGCTCGTGACGCTTGTCGATGTCATGGATGTGCCAGAAAAGTGTCTTCCCCTTGATATAATCGATTATGCGAATGCGGTTTTCCTTCTCATCCATCAAAGTGTAGCCCTGCATGAACCGGGTGTCGCCTTTTGCGATATCAAGAACGAATGCCTCCTTTTCGGGGCTTCGATAACAGTGAATTCTGAATACGCCAACGTGCACATGGAAATCTTCATAAAACACAGTTTTTATTATTTTGATCTCACCGGTTTCAAGATCAATCGCGTTGAACACCCAATACTTAGGCTGTTCACCAATGCCGAACCGGGTCTCGTGCTGGTTGCCCTTGACAACAAAGTCTCGACCACCCAGCCGTAGAACATCGCCGCGCTGGATTCGCGTCCAATCGGAGGTGTCTGTGACTATCTTTGAATGAGTGACACTCACCCATCCTGTCAGTTCCCTAATACGGGCTTGCATCCGTTTCTGCTCGTTCATATAATCAATCTCAGAAGAGGTCCAGGAACATCAGTACATAACTCGCCTCATACAGGATCAAGGCTCTCGCGATTGAAAAACTATGTGAATACCCCTTATTATGCAAGTTCTTTCTGTTTAGATCGCATAACATCTCCAGAACCGCATCGATGCAGGCTGGAGTAAGGACGCACTTAGATTATCGGCATTCTGTTTATGTGATTAAGGAACACGCGATAGGCTGGATCAGAACCTGTAAGTGAGTGAGAGAGTGAGAGCATCATTCGCCGGATCATCGAAAGGAGGAGTGACATCGACATCGAAGCCTGCGAGGTGAGCATCAACGTAAGCATCTATCATCGACAGGAAGAGAGTCAACCCGGATAGCCACATGTATAGATTCCGCCTGTCTTTGTAAAAGTTGTAGTCATTATAGTAGATGCTGCGGTTGACGAAATTATCTTCGCCGGTGAATCTGTCATAGGCCTTGTCTGTCAGATCCCAATATCGGACAGCCTGTACGAGTACATAGCCCTCCCCCGCCATTACAACCAATCCTTTGACATACTTTCTGTTGTAGAGCTGACCCCATCCCGGAAATGCGACTGATCTTAGAAGAGCACCCATCGGCGGACGAGTATTTCCCATGGAATTCGACTTGAGGGCGGTATCGGCCTCAAGAACGATCAGACTTGTGTCCGGAGTGTCTGTAGGTTCGGTATCGTCGGCAAAAGCGCCTCCGTACAGGAGAAGCAGAATGATCATGACGGTGGAAATCTGCACTTTTTTCCTCATGTCAAATTATACTGTCCGTGGGACAGGTGTATCCATATTAGATAGCTAGTTACCTATTTACAAGTCAAAAAGTCACTTAATGGCTTGACCTGATCGCGGTCATTGGTGATATTTGGTTTGCTATGTCAAGTGTTTCGAAGAAATTGAGAGACCTGCTTTCAAGTGATGTGCCGACGGCTATACTGACAGGTGCGGGAGTCTCTGCCGAGTGCGGTATTCCGACCTTTCGGGGTGACGACGGCTTGTGGAAGAAGTTCAAGCCGCAGGAGTTAGCAAATGTAGATGCTTTTCTCAGGAATCCGGAGTTGGTCTGGAACTGGTATCAGCATCGCAGGGAGATAATCAACAATGTCGAGCCTAATCCGGGTCATTTCTGCCTCGCTCGTATCGAGCAGAAGCTCTCTGATTTTACGCTGATTACGCAGAATATTGATGGTCTTCATCGCCGGGCGGGCAGCCAGAATATTCTCGAGCTTCACGGCAACATTCAGCGAAACAAGTGTATAAAATGCAGTCGGTTATATGAAGAACTTGTTGACGAGGAGTCAGAAACTGTGCCGAGTTGCGAGTGCGGTGGAATGATACGCCCTGATGTTGTGTGGTTCGGTGAGATGCTTCCACAGGAAATCCTTCAGAAGGCATACAAGGCTACCGAGCGCTCAGCGCTCTTTCTTTCGATAGGGACATCTGCACTTGTACAGCCAGCCGCGTCGTTGCCTCTGCTTGCGCAGCACCGGGGTGCGTATCTGGTCGAAATCAATACCGAGCCGACAGTACTGACTGATTTGGCCGACGAACACTTTGAAGGCAAATTTGGCGAGATATTTCCACGAATTATCGAGGAGTGTGGCCTCGAATGATCCTTCCCGCGGCTAAATTCCACATGGACTCAATCAGCGAAAGACTTGACCGCCTAAAATTACGCATGTCAGACTGTGACCTCTGCCCGAGGCGATGTCATGTCGACAGGCGTTCCGGAAATGTCGGTATATGCGGGATGGACTCCCAGATCAGGATTGCATCGGCAAATCTTCATTTCGGCGAGGAGCCACCCCTCTCCGGAACACGCGGTTCGGGGACAATTTTCCTGACGGGCTGCAATCTCAAATGTGTCTATTGTCAGAATTTTCCCATCAGTCAGATGCGACATGGGCGCACAATTACGCCCGATGAACTGGTCGAGACGATGCTTGAGCTGGAGAGACGCGGGGCGCACAACATCAATTTCGTGACACCGACTCATTACATTGCTGCAATAGCTGAGGCGATTGTTGACACGCGCGATCGAGGATTGGCAGCGCCCATCGTATACAATTCATCCGGGTACGATGCGGTCGATGTTCTCAAGGAAATCGACGGGTTAATTGATATATATCTACCCGATATGAGGTATTCCGACTCCGACAACGCGCAATGTTACTCTTCGGCGCCAGACTACCGGACTGTCAACCGCGCGGCGATCAAAGAGATGTTCCGGCAAGTTGGCCCTCTTCAGACCGACAGCGATGGTGTAGCCGTACGCGGTCTGATCATCCGCCATCTGGTACTTCCGGAGAATGCATCAGGGACTGAAGAAACTCTCCGTTTCATCGCAGAGGAGATATCTACCAAGTGTCATATAAGCCTAATGTCACAATATTTTCCTGCCCACCGCGCCGAGACTATCGAGCCACTTAATCGACGGATAACTTCGGAGGAGTACAAGCGCGCTACAAAATGGATGCGGAAATACAAACTCGAGAATGGCTGGTGTCAGAATGAAGAAATATAGCCTGTTGTTGCCGATCCTGATGGTCCTGATATCGGGGTGCGTTTATTACAATTTGTTCTTTCTTGCGAAGAAGAACTTCAATGAAGCAGAATCCATGCGGAAAAGGTCTGGTCAGGAGATAGTCAGAGGAGGCGCCAGTTCCAGGTACCAGACAGCAATTGAAAAAGCTTCGGCAGTTCTGGAGCTGCATCCAAATAGCAAGTATGTCGACGATGCGCTCTACATGATTGGAAGATCATTCTATCATCAAGGGGAGTTCTCGAAGGCGGAAACCAAGTTTCGTGAACTGCTCGCCACTTATCCCAAGTCAGAGTACGTCGAAAGCTCCATTTTCTATCTCGGTAAGTCTCGATACTGGAAAGAGGATTGGATCGGTGCAAGGGAAGCATTCGAACGTCTTGATTCGACCACTGACGATAAGAATTTGCGGTCGCAGGCAATGTACATGCTCGGAGAGATTCTCTATGCGCAGGAAGAATATGAAAAATCGATTCTGCGATTCTATAGCTGCCTTGATGAGTTCGGAAAGGCCAGCGAAGCGGGACAGACGCAGTTCAAGATCGCCCAGGCGTATTATCTGATGGGTAATTACTCTGCGGCTAAGGATGCCTATGTATCGGTCGGCAAGTACGACGTTGAAGATTCTCTAAAATTCAGATCTCTCTACAATGCGGGGGATTGTTATTACCAGCTTGCGAAGCCTGACAGCGGGCTTATTATATTCACCGAGCTAGCCAACGACGAGAAGAATTACAGCCTGATGCCGGATATTTTGCTTCAAACGGCTCGTGGCCAAGAACTTAAAGGGGAATACGATACAGCCATTGCAACCTATAGAAAGTTGATCGAAGAATATCCGAAGACTGAACAGTCAGCGGTCTCATTCTATCAGTTGGGTCTCATACATCAGGATCAGCTTTTTGATCTCGAAACAGCAAAGGCCATGTATGATTCATCGACTGCCAGCAGATCGAACACGTCGGTCAGTAAGGATGCGTTTAGTCGCTCTTCTGACATTGCCAAGCTCAAATCGTATCGCGAAGGCATGGACGCTGATTCGATCGGCGAGACCTCCGAAAGTCAGTATCTTCTTGCAGAATTATTCCTGACCCAGCTTAATCAGCCCGACTCGGCACTCCATGAGTACCAGTGGCTGATTGACAGTTTCCCGGAAAGCAAATATGCACCGAGGGCGCTTCTTGCCGTCGGTTGGATAAACGAGTACACTTACGGCGACACTGCGACTGCGTTGTCCTATTATCATCAGTTGCTGCAGGACTATCCGTCGTGCGACCTTGTGCCGATCACTCTCAGGCGTCTCGACATTGATCCAGACTCCACCGATTACGATTACCCGGCTCGTCGCTACAGTCAGGGAGAACAGATTTTACTGACGACAATGGATTATAATGCTGCAAACGAAGTGTTTCAATCGATTGTCGACGACTTTCCGGAGAGCGAATATGTGCCCAAAGCGGAGTGGGCAATTGCCTGGTCCACCTCGCGGTTTCAGAATATCGCTGACCCTGACTCATCCGATTCGGGTAAACTCATAGTCGATTCAACTTTCATTCATGCATATCAGCGAGTGGCAGAGCTGTACAAGGATACTGAATACGGTCGGGAAGCGGGAAGGCTTCTACAAGGCCAGGTCAGTTCCGGTGCGAAAGCGCATGAAGCCGAGGAGGAAGTCGGTCAGGACTCGACTCTGTTTACTGAAGCTGAGTTTGACTCGGTTGCATATCAGGATTCCGTCACAAGAGCAATCGAGGAAGAGATGAATGAGCTGCCGCTCATGGAGAAGCCTCCGACCGTAACCGGTGAGTTTGTGTATCCGATCACTGCCTACAACGATCTCTGGGAGGGATCCATCAAGTTCAAGATCAAAATGGACTTCACCGGTAAAGTGGAGGACTGGGTGATACTGCAGGGGTCAGGTTACGAAGATGTTGATATAGCGGCTGCGGAGACTCTCAAAGACACCTTCTTTAACCCAGCCGACGTCGATCCGCTGCTGTACGGCAAGTGGTTCCTGTACGTCTACAATATCAGACTTCCAGAAGAATTGAGGAGAAACCTGAATAGATGAAGAACCACCATCCGTGCGTCCTGCTGACAAAGAACGAGAAGTTTGGAGACGATCTTTTTAAACTCACCTTTCAATCGGCTGAGATAGCATCGAATTTGAAGCCCGGAAACTTTGTACACATCAAAGTGACTCCTCAAATGGACCCGCTTTTCCGCAGAGCGATGAGCGTGCACTCATGTAACGGTGACTCGTTCACTGTATTCTTCAGAGTTGTTGGACGGGGCACAAAGCTGCTATCTGAATTTCGCGAAGGAGACGAACTCGACCTTCTCGGCCCACTCGGAAATTCGTTTATGCTTCCCGGATCTGAAGATATCCCGATTATGGTGGCAGGTGGAACCGGAATACCTCCGCTGCATTTCTACGCAACATTGCTCCTGAGACAGAGTATTGGCAATAGAGACGGGATTCGATTCCTGTGCGGCATATCAAGCAAATCGGATCTGCCTTTGGTCAGAGACGTGCAGGCACTTGGGGTGGATGTGAAGTTGTCGAGCGATGACGGGAGCGTCGGGCACCATGGATTCGTGACTGATATTCTCGAGGCCGAGTTGAGCGATATCGACAGCAATCGCGCTGTCGTATATTCCTGCGGACCGGAGAACATGCTGCGCGCTGTCGCCGCGATCTGCCTGGAAAGCAATATTCGCTGTCAGGTATCTCTCGAGGGCAGCATGCCATGCGGGCTTGGCACATGTCTCGGTTGTGTAGTGCGGTCTACCGAAAGTGATACTGAGTTCAAGAGAATCTGCAAGGAAGGTCCGGTCTTTAATGCTGGCGAGGTGAAGATTTGAACGATATCGATCTGTCGGTCGAAATAGCAGGTGTCAGATTTCGCAATCCGATCCTGACCGCATCCGGTACATTCGGATATGGCGAGGAATTCAACGAATACATAGACTTGTCAAAGCTCGGGGGCATTGTGACAAAGTCTGTGACACTCAATCCCCGCCCCGGTCATCCGCCTCCCAGAACCTGCGAGACCGCAGGTGGTATGCTCAATGCAATCGGCCTGGCAAATGTTGGGATTGAGCGGTTTGTCGAGGAGAAAATCCCGTTCCTGAAAACCCTCGATACGAATGTGATCGTCAATGTCGCCGGATTTTCACTCGATGAGTATATCGAGGTTACACGACGGCTCAATGACTGCGACGGGATAGCGATGCTTGAAATCAACATCTCCTGCCCGAATGTCGGGGCTGACGGGCTCGAGTTTTCGAGTTCTGAACAATCGGCGCATAAACTGACGTCAGAACTGAAAAAAGTATCGAAATATCCGCTGATCATAAAACTATCGCCGAATGTCACCAATATAGCTGCAATAGCTAAATCCTGCGAGGACGCTGGCGCGGATGCGCTCTCGCTGATCAATACGCTGGTCGGAATGGGAGTGGATCATTATACTTTCAAACCGAAACTGACAAATATCACCGGTGGTCTTTCCGGCCCTGCAATAAAACCGGTCGCTCTAGCGTGTGTCATGAAAGTCTACGGTCAAGTGAGAATACCGCTGATAGGCATTGGTGGAATCATGAATCACTACGATGTGGCGCAGTTCTTTATCGTCGGGGCAACGGCTGTTCAGTTCGGGACGGCGAATTTCATCGATCCTAACGCGACCATTGATGCAGTCGACGGACTCAAAAAGTACTTGCGCGATATAAACATTCCTGCTATAAGACAGCTTGTTGGGAGACTCAGGACCTGATATGAAATACAAAGAGAAAATCGCGCAGTTGGTCACGGAAAGAAAAACTGTGATCTGTGTCGGGCTCGACACTGACATTGAAAAGATCCCCGCACACCTGAAGACGTTCGATAACCCGATACTCGAATTCAACAGGCAGATAATCGAGGCTACCTCCGACATTGTCTGTTCCTACAAGCCGAACATTGCATTTTATGAGAGCCTGGGGAGTCAAGGATGGGAGGTTCTCAAGAAGACTGTCGAGGCTGTGCCGAAATCAGTTCCGGTGATTATTGATGCTAAGCGGGGTGACATCGGCAATACGTCGGCTATGTATGCAAAAGCGATCTTCGAGGATCTTGGCGGTGACGCTGTGACACTCTCACCATATCTCGGTGAGGATTCTCTTGCGCCGTTTATCGAGTACAAAGATAAATTCTCGTTCATTCTCTGTGTGACATCGAATGCCGGCGCGCAGGATTTTCAGTTTCTGGAAGTCAATGATCGGCCTTTGTACCATCACGTCGCGGAGTCCGTTCTGAAATGGAACAAGAATGACAATCTCGGGCTGGTGGTCGGTGCACCATATCCTCAGAAGATAAAAGAACTTAGAGCGATATCAGGAAATCTGCCGTTCCTGATTCCCGGCGTTGGGGCGCAGGGTGGGGATCTTGAAGCGGCTGTCAGATTCGGGTCCGATGAAGGCACAAGTCTCGTCGTCGTGAACAATGCGCGAGCGGTCCTGTATGCCTCCGATGGGGTCGATTTCGCCGAGAAGGCTCGAGAAGAGGTCCAGAAGCTCAATCAGATAATCTCCGGTCTCGGCATTTATTGACCGCCGGTATCGAGAGACTGAAGCTTTGCTGTCACCGGCACGATAATAGTAATATGTGCTGTCTCCTGGACAGGCTTAGCTGCCTCGCGCGATAGACGCGCCATGAAACTGCACGGTTCGATGACTTGTTATTAGATTGTAGCAATCAATTAAACAGGAGGATATTCTGGTGGCTGGTTCACTCTTGGCAGATGAAACGAGCGGTTCTAACCAGACGACTATAGATACAATTCCGATTCTGCCTCTGAAAGGCATGGTGGTTTTCCCATATGTTGTCGTGCCACTGATGATATCGAGTCAGAAGAACGCTCGGCTTGTTGACGACGCGCTCATGGCAGGACGGACAATCGGGCTTGTGGCACAGAAATCGGGGGAGAGTGACAGCCCCGGACCAGATGACATCTATCGGATCGGAACGACGGCGACTATCCTGAAGATGCTCAGGTTTCCTGATGGGAGTGTCAGGTTTCTTGTACAGGGTCTTTCTCGATTCAGAATCACTGAATTTACGGAACTCTCGCCGAATCTCACTGCGAAGGTTGAGTATCTCGATGAGCACACCGGAGATAGTATCAAGATAGAAGCTCTCAACAGGAATATCCTCGAAATTCTCAGGAAAGTTGTCGATCTCGCGCCAAATCTGGCGGAGGAGGTTTACGTCTCCGCTCTTAATCAGGAGAGCCCATCGAAACTGGCCGACTACGCTGCTACGAATATTAACATCTCACAGGAGGAGCGACAGGAGTTACTGGAGACTCTCGATGTGAGGAAGAGGCTTGAGAAGGTCCACGCATACTTGAACAAAGAGCTCGAAGTGCTCGAATTGTCGAAGAAGATACAGTCGGATGCTGCGTCCGAGATGGGAAAGTCACAGAAGGAATACATCCTTCGCGAACAACTCAAGGCAATCCACCGCGAACTCGGTGAGGCGGATGACCGCACAGCCGAAGTCGAGGAGTTCAAGCAGAAGATCGGCGAGGCAAAAATGCACCCGGTGGCACAGGAGGCCGCTCTCAAGGAACTCGATCGGCTGTCGCGTATGAACCCATCGGCGGCTGAATATACAGTCTCGCGAACATATATCGAGTGGCTGATTAGCCTGCCCTGGGCAATATCGATTGAAGATGATCTTGATATCAAACGCGCTGCGAAGATTTTGAACGAAGATCACTATGATCTGGAGAAGGTCAAGGAGCGCATTCTGGAATATCTTGCGGTGCGGATGCTGAAGCCTGATGTGAAGGGTCCGATTCTCTGTTTCGCGGGTCCTCCCGGTGTCGGGAAAACTTCTCTTGGTCAGTCAATAGCACGCGCAATGGGACGCAAGTTCCAGCGCATCGCTCTCGGTGGAATGCATGATGAAGCGGAGATCAGAGGCCACAGGCGCACCTATATCGGCTCAATGCCGGGCAGGATAATTCAGAGTATTCGCCGAGCAGGATCTAACAACCCCGTTTTTATGCTCGACGAGATTGACAAGGTCGGGAAAGATTTCCGTGGCGACCCGGCGTCAGCATTGCTCGAAGTTCTCGATCCGGAACAGAATGATACTTTCTCGGATCATTATCTTGACTGTCCGTTCGATTTGTCGAAGGTGATGTTTATCACGACCGCAAATGTTCTCGACACGATACCCGATGTGCTGCGCGACCGGATGGAAGTAATCCGGATACCGGGATACACCGATCTCGAGAAGATACAGATCGCTAAGAAATATCTTGTGCCGCGCGAACTCGAGAACCATGGGCTGAAACATACAAACATCGATTTCAGGGATGCGGCGATCAAGAAGATGATCAACGAGTACACGCGCGAGTCGGGACTCCGCAATCTGAATCGCGAAATCGCGACGGCCTGCCGCAAGGTCGCGCGCGGTGTAGCTGAAGGCAAACATAAGAAAGTTTCTGTCGTCACGGGCAATGTGAATCAGTTCCTGGGGCCGCCTAAATTTGTAAGAGAGAAAGCCGAGCGTGTAGGGCAGGTTGGCGCTGCCGCAGGGCTGGCGTGGACTTCTGCCGGCGGTGAGGTGCTATATGTCGAGGCGACAAAAATGGCGGGAAAGGGCAGTCTCACTCTGACCGGACATCTCGGAGAAGTGATGAAAGAATCGGTACAGGCTGCGTTATCCTTTATCAGGTCACAGTCCGGATTGCTCTGTCTAAATGAGCATTCGTTCGAGAATACCGATATTCACGTTCATGTGCCCGCGGGCGCGGTTCCTAAAGATGGACCGTCGGCGGGAATCACGATGGCGACCGCGATAGCGTCGCTTATGTGCAACCGGCCGGTCAAACCGAGGATTGCTATGACCGGCGAGATCACTCTCAGGGGAAATGTCCTGCCGATTGGTGGCCTCAAAGAGAAGCTTCTCGGAGCGTATGCTGCTGGGATGACTACTGTGATTCTGCCACAGAAGAATCGAAAGGACACACAGGAAATTCCCGAAGAGTTGATGAAGAATCTCAAGCTCGAATTCGTCGACAACATCCAGCAGGTATTCGAACTCGCGTTGGAGAAGAAGGCGACGAGTGGCACGAGCAAGAAGAGAGCAACCCGCGCGGTTGGCAAGAAGAAGAAGACCCGCAAGTAGTCATATTCGATAAGCATATAGCCGCTGCAGATGTTTATCTGCAGCGGCTTTGTTTATTTTGAGTTCGCAGGTTCTGACGATCTCTGTCGGCAGAGATCTCCTCGCGACGCCCCAAACCGGCAGTTCGGCCCACTATACCATACCCTATTTCAACTCCCAGACCAGTTGAAAGGAATTACCTGAAGTGCTGAGCTTTCTATCGAAACTGAGGAACGTCTCTGGATCATCTGGAATCGACATGGTGACGGTTACTGTGTCAGTGTAGTGAAAGAGCCCAACTGGAATTCCGTACTCATCCAACACCTCAACTTCGGGCGGATTGCCAAGCAAACCCGGAAAGTACAAGGTGTCGTTCGTTATGTACTCACCACTATCATCAGTATATCCGATTATCGTTGCTGCCGGATCAGGTGCCAACTCCAATACCATGGGTCTTTCTTCGGTCACAGGATCGCCAATGCC